>JAJZVE010000037.1 GCA_021845835.1 Pseudomonadota bacterium
GACACGCTGGCGCTGACCGCCTCGACCAGCGCGCCGAACAACAGCACGGCGTTCGAGGTAGCGCGCACCACGCTGACCGCCGGGCAATCGTTGCTGCCGGCCGGCAGCCTGGACACGTCGCACCAGATTCGCGCGGCGGGCTATGACGCGCGCCAACCGATCCTGTTCAATGGCAGTGCGGTGCTGCCGGTTACCGACACAACCGGCGCTTTTGTTGTCACCACGCCCGGCTACACGGCGACGTTGCCGAGCGCTGCGGCCTCGGTTGGGTTGTCGGTGCGCCTGGCCAACGCCTCGACCGGCGGTTGGACGATCGCCGCCGGCGGCAGCGACACGATCACCGGCGTGCTGGGTGACGCCGCGCTCACATCGACGGTCCTGGCGGCCGGCAGCGCCGCCGTCTTCTGGTCGGACGGCACGGCCTGGCGCTGCGTGGCAACCTCGATCACTGGCATCCTCGGCAACCTGCTGCTGGGTGAGCGCGCCATCAACGGCGACTACACGATCCAGCAGTCCGACAACAATACGCTGCTCGAGGCGGGCGGCACCGGCACGATCACCTTCCCGTCCGGGCTGCAGCAGGGCACGCGGGTCTGCGTCTTCACCAACGCTGGCACGACGACGTTCGCGGTATCCGGCGCGAGTTTCTACGGCAACGGCGTGTTCCAGAGCACGCCGATCAGCGCGGTCAACTCCTTCGCCTACTGGTTCTTCTTCGACGGGGCCAACTGGATCATCACCTCGGCGCCCTACGTCAACTCGCCCGCGTTCACCGGCACGCCGACCGCGCCGACCGCCGCGGCCGGCACCAACACGACGCAGATCGCCACGACGGCATTCGTTGCCAGCAGCATCGCGCCGCTGGCGCCGCTCGCCTCGCCCGCGTTTACCGGCACGCCGACCGCGCCGACACCTGCGGCCGGGACCAACAACACCGACATCGCCACCACCGCCTTCGTCGCTGCCAGTTACGCGCCGCTCGCGTCGCCCTCGTTCACAGGCACTGTGTCGGTCCCGACGCTCGACCTTGCCGGTCTGAGCGGGTTTGCAATGTACTCGTCGGGCGGCAAACCGACGCTGAGCTTCGCGGCCAACAACTATATCCAGGTGGCCGCCGGCGGTGGCAGCATGGCGTTCAGCGCCGGTTCGACCGCGATGGTGCTCAATTCGAGCGGGCAACTGGCGGTCGCGGCGGCCTCCGCCGATAACCAGGCAGTCAATCTCGGGCAATTCCCTGGCACCTTCGCCACCAACGGCTCGCTGGAATTGCCCGGCGGCTTCATCCTGCAATGGGGGCAGGCGACGGTCACGGCGCAGACGGCGCTGGATATCACCCTGCCGACGGCGTTCCCGAACGCGATCCTCGGCGGCGGCGCGACCTATGACGCGACTTCCTCGCCGCCCGGCTCCGGCCCGCTCGGGGTGCGCCTGCTGAGCACGACGCAGGTGCAACTCTACAGCGCCGCCGCGACCGGCAGCTACGTGGTTCACTGGATGGCCTGGGGATACTGAGATGCCGAAATACGCCTGTTTCGATTCCACCGCGCCGGCGCCGGCGCCGGTGCTCGGTTGGTACGACACCGACCGGGCGAAGTACGCGAAGATGCCGGCCGCTGCGGACCTGCTGGTGCTGACCTACGAGCAGTGGCTGAACCGCCTCGGCAACCCTTCGGGGTGGGCGGTGAGCAACGGCGCGCTGGTGGCGCGCACGCCGGTTGCGGCGACCGCGACGCTGGCGCAGCAGGCACAGGCCGCGCTGGCGGCGGGGGTGACGGTCACCAGCGCCAGCACGCCCGCGCTCGACGGCACGTATGCCTGCGATTCGTCGGCGCAGCACCGGATCGCCGCCGTGTCGCTGTTCATCACCGTCAACGGGCGCTTTCCTGGCGGCGGTGCGACGCTGGCGTGGCCGGACGCGGCGGGCGCGGCGCGGGTGTTTCCGACCACGGCGCTGTTCCAGGCATTCGCGACGGCGGTGGCGGACCACGTCGCGGCGCTGGACGCCGTGGTTCTCGGGACCGCGACGGTGCTGCCAGCGTCGTCGGTCGCGCTCGACTGACCGGCTTGACGAACCTTCCGGAGCCGGCATAAGGTCGCTCCCACGGAGAGGTGATCAAGCCATGACCACTTGTGAGTTGACGGGCTGCGATGTGTCGCAGCCCGAACAGACTTCCATTGCCGTCCGCCTGCCTAGCGCCGTCAGCACCGGCACCCTGATCGAACGCCGCGGCCCGCTGCTGGTCGCCTGGCGCGATCTGCGCTTCGGCGGCCTGCATCACAGCGACTGGTTCGACGCGGCGACCGGCTACCGCTGGATGGATTTCGACATCGACCCGGACACGCGGGAGAAAGTGCCGCCGAAGCACGGCGCGGTGATGCCGCGCCTGGAAGTGCCAGCGGCGTGACCCCGGCCGTGCTGCTGGTCGCGGCGCTGCCGCTGACCGACCTGCCGCCGGACCTGAAGGTCGCGGTGGAACCGCTCTACACCGATATCTGCACCGAACTCACCCTGCAGGTCGATCCCGGCCTGACTCGCAAGCAGATCGACGCGCTGCTGCCGGCGATGCGGGCCGAGTTCGAGCAGTTCACCCGCGACGCGCAAGCCTGCGCCGACGACGAGGGGGTGACCCGGTGAACCTGCGCGCGGTGCCGACCCTGCTGCCGGGTGTGCTGGTGATCGAGTCGGAGGTCTACGCTGACGCGCGGGGCTGTTTCCTGGAGCACTACCGCAACGCGCAACTGGCCGATCTCGGCCTGCCGGCGCCGGTGCAGTGCGACGTGACGGTCTCGCAGCGGAACGTGCTGCGCGGCCTGCACTATCAGGTGCGCGAGCCGCAGGGCAAGTTGCTGCGCGTGCTGCACGGCGCCGCCTTCGTCGCCGCGGTCGATATGCGCGAGCGGTCGCCGACCGCCGGCAAGGCGGCGTGGCTGACCCTGGACCATCCCGGCCGGGCGCTGTGGGTGCCACCGGGCTTCGCCAGCGGGTCGCTGGCGCTGGCCGACGAGATGGTGCTGGCGACGGGGTGCTCGACGCATCACCGCACCGGCAGCGACCGGGTGGTGTTCTTCGACGACCCGGATTTCGGCATCCCGTGGCCGGTCGAACTCGACGCGGCGGTCCTGTCCGATGTGGACGCGCACGCGCCGCTGCTGACGGCGGCGGCGTTCGTGCCGGGGCTGTGATGCGGTTTGCCGAACGCCAGAAACTCAGTTGGCGGCCTACGGCGCAGGCGCTGCCGCGATTGTTCTGGCGCGGAGCGCCGCTGCGTGAGGTCGTGTTGTTGCGCGCCTTGTTTGCGCGGCGCCGGGCGCATCAGTTGCGCCAGCACCGCTGCCGGCCGCAAGCCGATGAGTGGCACACGATCCCGGTGGACCTCGGTCTCCCGCTCGCGAGAAAACAGATCAAGCGTCACAATTCTGTGTTGACGATCTTCGTCCGCTAGAGTAACAAGCCTTTACCTTGCAGCCACAAGGTAAGCGCGATGATAGTATCTCGGAGCTTCATCGGCCCCGGCGATGCGTCATTGCATCCCCTGTGTTCGCGCCGGGCGTGGCTGGCCGGGCGCCGATGGAGGCTATATTGGCGGCCAAAGAAAAATCGACAGAAATTTCTGTTCTCGAAATCTCGCAGGGCGAGGTTTCATTTGCGATCGTCGGCAGCACGCCGCTCGTGTTCAACCGCATGTCCGAAAAGGCGAAGGAGATGCTGCTTTTGCCGCGAGGCCGGTTGACGGACGCGGACAAGGCGGCGCGACTGAAGCACAATCCGGTCGAGGAGTACCGCGCCAGCGTCTACCGCAACACGGGTGACGCGCCGACAACGCGGCTCAAGTTTCCCGCAGCCGGTTTCAAGCGCACCATGCAGACAGCGGCGCTCGACCTGCCAGGCACGAAGAAGACCGAGGTTGGTCGCCTGGCCTGGGCGGTTGGCGAATACGTGGACATCTACGGCGTGCCGGAACTGAAGATGGACGTGGTGCGCTCCGCCGACATCAACCGCACCCCGGACATTCGCACGCGGGCGATCCTGCGCGATTGGGCCTGCACGATCACGATCCGGTTCGTGCAACCGAAACTGAACGCGCGCGGCATCGCCAATCTGCTCGCGGCCGGCGGTGTCATCGCCGGTATCGGTGATGGGCGGCAGGAAAAGGGCGCGCTGAACTTCGGCCAGTTCCGGCTCGTGGACCTCGACGACGGTGATTTCCTGCGAATCACGGCGGAAGGTGGCCGGGCGGCGCAGGATGCGGCGCTCGACCAGTATCACTGCTACGACGAGGAAACCGAGAACCTGCTCGACTGGTACTCGGCGGAAGTGATTCGACGTGGCCGTGACAAGGACAGCGGTTCGCGACGCGGGAAGGATGAACCGGCGTGAACGCCGCCGTTCGCGAGGCGCTGCTGACCCTCGCTGACCGGCACGGGGGTCATCTGACCCCCGAACTGGTGGTCGAGGCGGCGCGGCCAAAGGATTCGCCGCTGCATCCCTACATCACCTGGGACGCCCGTACCGCCGCTGAAAAGCAGCGGCTCTACGAAGCGCGCCGGTTGATCCGCTCAGTGCGCGTCGAGATCGTCACCACGCCGCTGCTGGTGAAGGCGCCTATGTTCGTGCGCGACCCGTCCGTGGATCATCAGCGGCAAGGCTATGTCAGCACCGGTCGCCTCCGCACGGAGGCGGATCAGGCACGCGACGTGCTGGTAGCCGAGTTTACCCGCGTGCTCGGTGCCTTGCGCCGGGCGAAGGCCGTCGCGGCGGTGCTCGGTATGGACGACGCCGTGATGGAGATCGAGCAGCGTGTCAACGCGGTGCTCGGGCGTGCGCAGCAGGAAGAACCGCAGCGTGCGGTGGCTTGAGGCGACGCTGACTGACACGGCCGACGCGACATGGCGCGGCTGGGTGGGGCCTGACTCGGCCGGATACGGCGAGGCCGACAGGGTACGGCTGGGTGTGACGAGGCACGAGTCGGCGCGGCGGGGTGAGGCCGACAGGGTACGGCGCGACAGGACGGGGGCCGGCGGCGCGGGGTAGGGCCGTCGTGGCGGACTGAGGCTTAACGTGGCGAGGTGTGGCGAGTTACGGCGGGGCCGACGAGGCCTGGCCAAGCGACACGTGGTTCGGTTGGGTGTGGCGTGGCCAGGCGCGCTGCGGCCGTCTTGGCAAGACTAGGCGTGGCCAGGCGCGCTGCGGCCTTGGCAAGACTAGGCTAGGATTGACCAGGCGCGGATTGACACGGTGAACCGAACGGAGACGCTGGGTTGCCCCGCGCAGCCCGGCGTCATTTTTTCTGCGGCGTCTGCGGCAAAAACCGCACGGCAGTCAGCCTACAAACGAAAAACCGCAGTCATCAACGGCCTGAGCGCGCCGCACGGGGTAAAGCAGTGGACCGCCGCGGACGCGGACATACTGCTGGAGCGGGTTCGAGCCGGGCGCAGGGTGAAGGACGTGCTGCGGGACCCTGACATGCCCGGCGCGACGTGGCTGCATGATTTCATGCGTGAAAAGCCCGACTACCGTCAACGCTTGCTGGACGCCGTTGACACATTACCGTTCAGCGTTCAGGCGCGCAACCACATGGGCATGGGGCCGCGGTTCACTGCGGCAGTTACCGATCTACGCCTGCGGGGGTTGAGCGACAAAAGCATAGCAGCGCGCCTCGGTGTGACGGCGATGACTGTTCACAAGCACCGGAAAAAGCACAGCATCGCGTGACGCTTACTTCGTCTGCGGGCTGACATACGCCTGCGCGATCTGCCCCAGGAACGCCATGATCTGCTCCGGCGCCCCGAACAACTGCGCGGTCGGGCCTAGCCCGGCCGGCACGCCGGAGACATACGACCCGTTCAGGCGCTGCGCGTTGCCGACATGCACGTTGCGGAGCATGCCGCTCGCGCCGCTGTCCTGATAGACCGAACGGGGCAGCCCGCGCGACAGGCCGAGCGCCGTCACCGACCCTTCCGGCCGACCGCCGAACACGAAGCGGTGGCTGACGGAATCGATGTAGAACTCCCACTCCGTGTTGTCGTCCTTGAATGGTTGGTAGTGGAACCGATCGCCGGGCAGGATGTCCGGGCGCAGCGGCAGCACCACCTGCGCCGACGCCATCAACGGCTGCGGCTCCCACCACGACATCAGATGCGCGGTCAGCGTCGCCGTGGTGGCCTTGATATCGACCGCTGGGTTCTGCGCGGCCTTGCCGTCCGGCGACAGGTCCACCAGCCAGTAGAACGTGCCGATCTCCGGTTTGAACCCGTAGCGATGCACCGAAGCGACATCGACCCCGCCGCAATAGAAGAACATGTAGGGGCCGAACGCGGTGTTGGTGTCACCCCAGCGCGGCAGCAGGTTGGTCGGGTTCAGCATGTAGAAATTGCGCGCGCCCGCCGACGAGAAAGAGATGCTGGACTGGATGAACCCGCCCGGATGCGGACTGTGCGTGTCCAGTTCATTCCAGCGCGTCGCGTCAATGCCCGCGAGCGCGACCTGCTGGCTGGCCCCGCCGGTCGAAGTCAGCAGCGGCGCCGGGTTGACTCGCGCCACCACGACCGGCGACACTGGTTGCGCCCCCGGCAGCGACTGCATGGTGAAGGAAAAGCCGCCGGACACCGCCGCGTTCGAGAAATAGGCGCTCTTTGGTGCCGTGGTGACGAAGAACTCGTACCAGGGAAACGGGAAGATGCCGGCGAACTTGGCGGCCCAGGTGCCCTCCGCCGCCCAGAAGTTGTCACCCGCCGGGATGTAGACATGCGGGTAACTCTCGAACGACTGCGCCAGCGCGTCGCGCAGCAGCACCTGCCGCCCCTGGTAAGGGACGAACGTGTTCGCCATCAGGCTCTGCGGCCCGACCATCATGGTGTTGAGCCACGCACTGCCGACCTGCGCCGGGCCGCCGTTCTCGGGGTTGTTGCCACCGATCAGGCCCTGGCCGAGACTGACCGGCAGCGCGTTCGGCAGGTCGCCGAGATACGCGGCCTCCGCCGTACCGGCGACGAGGCCGGAAAACGCCTGCAGAAAATAATTGAAAGATGTGAAGAACCAGGTGAAGTCCTGGCCGCGGATCACCTGTGTGCGCTGCGCCTGCGACCCGCGCTCGGCGGTCAGCCATTGCTGCGATTCGGTGACTGAGGTGACGATGCCGGCCATGACGATCGCGGGTGCCGCGCCGCGCTGCATGCCGATCAGCACGAACGAGTTCGGGGTGACGATCTCGCTCCAGGTCGGCACCGATTCCGCGCCGTTCGGGCCGCCCGGCGCCAGGTCGATCTCGAACGTGCCGGGCGTGATGCCGCGCACGCTCTTGTCGGTGGCGAGTGAGAGGATCTGGCCGCCGGTCAGCACATATTTGCCGCCCTCGTACGGATAGACCTCGACGACGCAGGTCGGCGCCGCGAAGGTCGCGATGGCCGGTGGCGCGAGCGAGGTCGCGGTGACGACGACTTCGGGGAGGCTGGCTTGTCCGGACATCACATACCGCCCGCAGCGTACGGGCTACTCATCGCCTGCCCCGCCAGCGATCGGCTGACGCGCCGGAGATGCTCCGCAAAACTGTCCAGGGCGCTATTTACGCTAGCGACGTGTTTTCCGATTTCCTCGTAGTCCAATCTGCCCGCCGAAATATCGTTGTTCTCCGGCGCCGCCTTGTTCTGATTTTCCTTCAGGATCGGCGCCATGCCGGCTTCTTCCTCGCCCTCCAGACCGAGCCGCATCAAGTTGCTGAACTTGTTCCGGCTTCCCGGCGACAGCGGCGCGTTGCTGCGGGCGCCCTTGTTGTAGAGCCGGTACGCCTCGACCGCGTTGCCGCCGGCCTGCCGCAGATTGCCGAGATAGTGCGCGGCGCCGCCTTCGATGCTCTCCTGCTCGGTGCGCGGCGTGCCGTCCAGCCAGTGCATGACGTTGGCCGGGTTCTTCATGCCCTTCGTGTCGGTGCCGCCGGAGGATTCCATCCCCAGCACGGCGCCGAGCAGAACCGGGTTCATGCCCTGCCGCTTGGCCGCCGCCAGCATGCCGGGGATCAGGTCGGGCCGCACGCCCTGCGCGCGCAGCCCGGCGGCGTAGGCAGCCTCCTGACCCGCCACGTAGGGTGACGCACCGGCGATGCCAGCGCCGTTCTGGTAATTCAGCAGTGGCAGCGCCGAGTGCTGCAAGGCAAGCCCGGCCGCCGCCGCCGGGCGCGCGAGTTCCGGTTGACCGTTGATGATCGCCTGGCTGAACGGACTTCCTTCAACGATCGCGTACTGCGCGGTCTGGTTGCCGTTGATCAGGTCAGCCGTGTATTTGGCCGCCAGCGTCGTGTTGCCTGCCTGCACCGACTTCGTCAGCACGTCGATCAGCGCGCCACCGCCGGGGTTGTCGCGCAGGAACGTGGCGTACGACCCGGCGCCCATCGTGCGCTCCATGAACGCCTTGACGCCGCCTCGGGTGCGGAAATGCCGCATCGCGAACTGACCGTAGATCATGGTGTGCAGCGGGTCGGACCCGACCGAGGCGTTGGCCGACTGCAACCCGGCCGCGACGCTCATACCCATTTCGCCGCTGCGCGCGGAGGGTGAGTTGCCGAAATGGAACAGGAAATCGGCGAGGCCCTGCGTGTTGATCACGCCGGCGCCGTTGCGCGACATCATGGCGACGCCGGCGTCGATCGAGCGCAGCACGTCGGCCTTGTTCATGCCGCGGGCGGTGGCGTTGGCGAAGATGTCGGACAGCGCGCCGGCGTGCTGGGTGATGGCGTCGCCGTTGGCGCCGACCAGCCCGAGGCTGCCCATCAGGCGCATATGCGCCGAGGTGTCCACGCCGCCCATGAACGGCAGATACTCCATGCCGGTGAGCGCCTTGCCCACGCCGGCCATGTTCCCCCCGGTCGGCGACACGCCGAACCCCTGGATCAGTTTCAGCGCGCCGAGCGAGGAGTAGCCGGCGTTGGCCGCCCATTCGGCCGGGCTGAGACCGGGCTTCAGCGTGTCGTAGAGGCCAGCGCCGCCGAAGCCACCGGAGCGCGCGGCGGCGAACACGCCGCGCCGGAAATCGATGTAGGGCATCGACGCGCCGACCGCGCTGCTCTCCAGGCCGAGCAGGGTCTGCGGCGCGGTGACGACCTCCTTGATGACCTCGCCGGCGATGTAGGCGCCGACGCCGACGCCCAGCATCCGGCCGAGGCCGCCCGCCGCGCGGGGGAACCCGAAGCCGCCGAGCAGCGGGACCGGGCCGTGGCCGCCGCCTCCACCACCTGCTCCGCCGCCTCCACCACCTGCTCCGCCGGCCCCCGCCGCCGGTGACATAGGCACCGGCAGCATGCGGTTCTCGTCCCAGGCCCGTTGGTACTGACCGGGATAGCCGAATACCTGCACGCCGGCGTTCGCGGCGTGCGCCGCGTCGTATTGCCCCGGTCGCCCGAACACCCGACGGTGTTTCTGGTCCCGTTCGCGGTTTTCTGCCTCTGCGTTCTGCCGGTCCAGCGAAATCGTTCGTTGACGCTCGGTGGCCTCCCGCTCAATCGTGGTCCGCCGGATACGTTCGACGTGCATCCGTCCCGCGAGTTCGTCGCTCAGCAGGTTGGTTTCAACACGGATGTAGCGGCTGTTCGACTCGCGCTGCTGATTGAAAAAATCGTCCTGCAACCTGCGAACGGTGTGGAACCCGCGGATACTGTCGGCGAGTTGCGCCCGCATCTGCCTGTCGGCTGCATAGCGGTCGCGGTTCTCGTAATTCGCTTCGCTGTACGCTTGCTGGAACCGCAGGTCGCGATCTCGGTTCTCGTAACCCGCCTCGCGGTAGGTCTTGTTGTACGCGAGATCGACGTTGCGGTTTTCGTAATTGGCTTGCTGGTAAACCTTCGCCGCGGCCGGTGGAATCGCGCGCCCGGAGATGGTGATCTTAGGCATCCTTCCGGCCCTCCGGCGCCCGCGTGCGAATCCCCGGTTTCAGGCCGCCCTGACCGCCGCGCCGCGCCCGCCACCGCGCCACCGCGTCGAAGGCGATCCCCGACAGCGACTGCGCCAGCGACCGCCCGGTCAGCGCCGAGGCCCAGGCCGCGCGCACGGCGGCGTTGTGCGACCCGTCGCTCGCCACGCCCTCGCGCTCGAAACGGAACTCGCGCGGGTTGTCCAGCGCCTCCATCTCCAGCACGAAATCCAGTTCGGCCGGGTTGTAGTCGATCAGCGCCTTGCCGAACGGATTCTTGTGGCCCTGGATCTTAGCTGCCTGCCACAGTTTCCGCGCCAGCAGCGTTGTCGTCGGCAGCCCGGTCTTAGCAAGGGACGCGTACGCTTCGTAAAAGGCATCACCGACTTTGCAAACCGTAGACGCTTTTCCAGTGGCGAACGCGGCGAAATCTACGGCGCCCGTCGTAGTGAAAGGCCATGTAACGTCGCTGTCTACAAGATACAACTCCAATATAGCGCAGCATCTTGCAAAATACAAAGCGCGGCCGTCTAGCGCGTTAACATCAACTGGCGTGCCGCCAATCGCGCGACGAATTACGCTTTTAACGCGGGTGTCTACTTCCGAGTCAAATCGGATTGAAGGAATACGGAACGCGTACGTGGCGCCATCGACGTACACCTCTAGTTGGTCGCGGAGGATATCCACCGTACACCCACCGTTGACGCACCCAAGTGTGTGGTGCAATATGATCGCATGAAAAACAAACCACTCCCGGATGTCAACTACTTGCACCTTTGTTTTGCTTACGATGCACAGTCCGGGAACCTGGTGTGGCGTAGCCGCCCTCTCCGTCACTTTGCGTCGAAAAAAGTCGGACTCGGCTGGAACACCAAATATGCAGATCGCATTGCCGGGCACGTTGACCACAGCACAGGGTACAAAAAAGTCATATTGAACGGTGTTAAATACAGCCAGTCGCGTATTATATTTAAAATGCAGCGCGGTTACGATCCAGATTACGTAGACCATCGCAATACTAACCGGAGAGACAATACACCCGCAAATATACGTAATTGCACCAAAGCGCAAAATAACTACAACCGCCGCGCCAGTTCGCTTAGCAACACCGGGGTAAAAGGGTGCCACTGGAACAAAAAAGCCGGCAAATTCAAGGCAGAAATAACCAAAGACGGCAGCAAACACTACCTGGGTTTGTTTGACGCCATAGAGGACGCAAAAGCGGCTTATTACGCCGCCGCTCAGCGCCTCTTTGGAGAATTTGCTCCGCTGCCGCGCAGTGTTACTAACTGACAGGACTATCTTCCGCAGCCTCGCCGCGAAATCGCTCGAAGGCGTCGCGGAAGGCGCCTCCGACCTCCCACACCAGCGCGCTCGCCTTGAGCGGGAACTTCTCGTGATCGACGACCGGTTTGCCGCCGGCGCCGGCCGACCAGCACCACGCCGGCCCGGCCTTGAGGTAGAGTTCCAGCAGCGCGCAGTTGAAGGCGAAGGCGGCGGCCATGCCGTCCAGCGCGTCGAGGTTGCCGCGGCCCTCCGGGTCGGCCTTGCGGCGGATCGCCGCCGCGCGGTAGCCGACCTCGATGTCGAACTTGATCGACGGGACGCGGAAGACGTAGTCCTCACCGCGGACGTTGACGGTGATCTCGTCCTGCAGGACATCGCCGGAACCGGACATGCGCTAGTCTTTCGTGTTGCTACGGGGAGATGCCGAGCGTGTTGGCGACCGTGCTGACCGCCGACGAGGCCACCGCCAGCGCGTTCTCGCCGGTGTCCATGATCGAGTTGCCGCTCGGGTCGAGCACGTCCATCGCCAGGAACGAGTAGCTGTCCCGCACGATCGCGTTGGCCGGCACGTTCTGGCTGAAGTTCGAGCACTTGCAGCCGACATAGGCGAACAGCGTCTGCTGCGCGTTCAGCCCGTCGAGCAGGTAGATGTCGAACTGGTTGCCGGCGAGCAGGTAGTTCAGGTTCTGGCCGCCGGCGAGCATCTTCAGCCCGTTCTCGGTCAGCGCGAAACTGTCCAGCGTGATGCTTGGCGACATGCGCAGTTGCTGGACTTCCTGCGGCTTGCTGGAGCCGATGCCGTAAAGCTGCTCGGCGCCCATCGGCAGCGCGAGGCCGACCGTCTGCGCGAAGGCGACGGTGGTGTCGCCGATCGCCACCGCGACGGTGTTGCCCGACCGGGCCTGGGAAGCGGTCGCCTGTGCGGAGAAACCGGGCATGTGCTGTGTCCTCCGCTCAGGCGTTCGCGACCGACGCGGCGGTCAGCGTGATCGACAGCGCCTGGATCGGTACGTAGACGGGGATGTAGCGATTCTGCGAAACCAGCGTGGCGTTGAAGGAAATCGCCGCCACCTGCGTCGTGCCGTTGAACACGAGTTTCAGCGACGCACGGTCCCACGACGCCAGCACGCCGTTCGAGGCGCCCCCGGTGAAGACCAGCGCGTTCAGCGTGCGGATCACCGTCTGCAGGATCAGCGCCTCAGTCGGCGGCGAGGCGATCGTGCCGACCCATCGCTGCAGCGCGGAGACCACCGAGTAGGCGAGCCACCAGCGGCAGGCGACCTGCTGGCTGGAGGTGTTCTCGACGTTGTTGTCCACCTGCCAGGTGGTGACATCGGACAGGATGGTCGGCACGCCGCCGTTGGTGCCGGTGCGCGGCGGCTGCCAGATCGCCATCACGCCGGCGTTCTGCAGCGCGCTCAGTTGCGACTGGGTCAGCGCCACCTCGACGCCGTTGGCGTTCAGCGGCTTGTTGGTCAGCGGCAGCGCGATCTGGTTGCCGCACGCCATGCCGGCCGCTGCCGCTGCGGCGTACAGGCCCGAGTAGAGCGTGTTCAGGCCGGTCGCGGTGTCGGTGCGCCAGATGCCCGGATAGAGGTAGCAGGTCTCCAGGCTGTCCAGCGCCTCGGCGTTGGTCTGCGTGGTGGCGACGGAATCGCCGAGCGCGGAGCCGGTGAAGCCGCGGCGCCACATGCCGTAGGGCGGCGAGGAGGCGGTCGCGCAGTGCTGCGCCAGCAGCGCCGGCACGCCGGCCGCGTTGCTGTCGAGGAACACGGCCCAGCCCGGCGTGTTCAGCGCCACGTTCAGCGCGTTCGCATAGTCGCTGTTGATCGGCGGCACGCCGCGGGCGCCGGTGAACGGCGTGGACGGGATCGCGACCGGGAAATAGGTCGCGCTGTTCACCGCCCCGCTCGCCAGCGCGCCGGAGGCGAGCGACGAGGCGAACTGGTTGACCCAGAACGGGATGTCCTGCGCCGAGACGATGTCGGCATAGGTGTAGGTGGTGCCGGAGGCGGCGGCGAGGGCGCCGGACACGCTGCTCAGCAGGCTGGTCGGCAACTGGCCGCCGGTGCCGGACAGCGACTGCGCCACGTAATAGGAGGTGCCGTTGATCGCCGCGACGAGTTGCGCGACGGTGGTGTAGCCGCCGGAGCCGATCGCGAACGACACGCTCTGCCCGGAGACCGGCGAGGACAGCGCGAACACGCCGGAGGCGGCGCCGGTGGCCGGCGCGCAGTTGTAGGTGACGCCTGTCGCCGCGCCGGTGTAGGCGACGAGGAACGGCACGCCGAGATTGTCGCCGGCGAAGGTCTGGTTGGCGTAGCCGTCGTACAACGTCAGTTTCACGCCGGCGGACGAGCCGGCCGCGACCGCCGCCTGCAACAGATTGCTCGGCGGCCCGTAATTGGTCGAGGTCAGCGTCACCGCGGCGGCGCCGGACGCATTGGTCAGCGTCAGCGCCGACTGCGTGTTCTCGGAGGCGTCGATGAAGGTGATGTACTGCGCGCCGTTCAGCGACGGCGACGGCTGCGTCAGGAACGGCACGAACGCCGCCGCCGGGCCGCCGCGCAGCGCGTTCAGCAGGTCCTGTGGGTTGGTGAACGTCACCGGCGTCTGCGGCTTCGGCCCGTAGCCGTAGCCGATGAACACCAGCGGCGGCGTCACCGGCGGCGTGTTCGGCGCGGCGGCGCTGACGTTGTCCTGGTAGTAGGCGCCCGGCAGGCTGATGTAATAGCCGCCGACATTGGTGCCCTGCTGCGGCATCTCGCGCTACCTCTAGATACGGTGCGCGGGTTCGCGCCGCGCCGCGTCGATCAGCGCGCGCCACTCCGCCGTCGTGTGCTTCTCCATGCCGTGCCGGATACGCAACAGCTTGGTGTACACCTCGTCGGACGTGCCCTTGAGGCTCGCCGCGAACGCGGCCAGCGGGATGGGATGCTCAACGACGGTTTCGCTCATCGGGCCGGGCCGCTCTCATGCATGCGGCCGGCACGTTACGGGGCGGTTTCGTCCGCCCCGATGCGGAACTCAGGCGACGCCGGCGCCGGAATACGGCGTGAGCGTGACGCCAGTGGTGTCCGGCGCGACCGTCGGCGCGACCGCGAAGGACTGGATCACGCCGTAGCCGGTCAGCAGGGCAACGCTCATCGGCCCGCTCACCGTCATCAGCACGTCGGCGAAGTAGAAGCCGGGCGAGCGGCCTTCCCATTCGTTCACGTCGGTGCCGGACGCGGCCTGGAAATCGTGCCGGTTGTCGAGGCCGATATTGGCGAACACGGTCGATTTCAGCGACTGGAAGATCGCCAGCAGCGAATCGCGGTAGAAGTCGCGCTCGGCGGCGCTGCGCGACAGCACCGTCACCCGCCAGACACGTTTCGCGTAGGTGACGATCTCCCAGGTGTTGCCAGCGTCGGGTTGCGGCATGTCCTGGCCGATCGGCACCTCGTCCTGCTGGATCAGGTCAAGGTTGACGACGACGAACGGCAGCGCCTGCCAGCCGCCGACCGGCATCTGCGTCGAGATCGGAA
>JAJZVE010001088.1 GCA_021845835.1 Pseudomonadota bacterium
CCGTTGTTCTGGCCGCAGGGCACGATCACCGGCTTGCCGTCGGCCAGCGTCACGATGTCGGGATAGCTGACCCAGCACGGCGAGGGAATGATCACCTCGTCGCCGGCGTTCAGCGTCGCCACCATGGCGTTGTAGATCACCTGCTTGCCGCCGGTGGAGACGATGATCTCCTCCGGCTTGTAGTCGATCCCCGAATCGGTGCGGAATTTTTCCGCAACCGCCTTGCGCAGCGCCGGCGTGCCGGACACGTCGGTATATTTCGTCTCGCCGGCCTGGATGGCGCGGATGGCCGCGTCCTTGACGAATTGCGGCGTGTCGAAGTCCGGCTCCCCGGCCGAGAGGGAAATGATGTCGCGTCCCGCCGCCTTGAGCTGCCGCGCCTTGGTGGAGATGGCGATGGTCTGGCTCGGGCTGATGCGGTCAAGGCGATCGGCGGTCAGGTGCATGATGGCGGCTCGGCATTGCTCGGAGGGGCCGGCAGCCTAGTCCCCGGCGCCTTGCGTCGCAACGGTTGTTGCGTCGCGATCCGTCCCGCCTAGGCCGGGCGCCGCCGCCCGATCGCCAGCGCGGCGAGGATCAGCACGACGCCGGTCACCACCGCCAGCACCATCTGGCCGCCGCCGCCCAGCCCCAGCGCCGGGCCGAGCCGCTGCACCGCGAGCGTCGGCCCGTGCCAGGCCGAGGCGGCATAGGGCGCGGCGATGGCGGTGAACGCCCCGCCCGCCAGCACGCCGCCGAGCAGCCCCGCCAGCGCCTCGATTCGGCGGGAGGCGAGCGCGATCGGCAGCGTGCCGGGGCAGAAGCCGAGGATGGCGACGCCCGCGCCGAACAGCACCGCGCCCAGCGCAATGCCGACCGGGTAGAACGCCTTGACGTGGAATTGCAGCAGCCCGGCGGCGTGGCCCAGATGGATCAGGATCACGCCGACGCCGAGCGCCATCAGGATGGCGCGCGGCAGCACCGAGCGCCGCCAGGGCGTGCCGTCCAGCGAACAGTCGCAGCGATAGGTGGTGCCCGCCTGCATGACGGCGCCGAAAATCAGGCCCACGACCAGCGCCGGCAGCATCACCCGCCTCCGCGCGGCGGCAGCTTCCCGGCCCGGCGCAGCACCGCCATCGTGGCGCCCAGCGCCAGCAGCGCCCAGAGCGTGAACCACAGCGAACTGGCCGCCAACTGGATGCCGCCGCTCAGCACGTGTCCGCTGGTGCAGCCATCGGCGAGCCGCGCCCCGAAGATCAGCAGCACCCCGCCGAGGAACGCCGCCGCCAGCCGCGCGGCCGAGGGCGGTTCCGCCCGCAGCGCGGCGCCGGGGATCGACTTGCGCGCCCAGGCCATGCCCCAGGCGCCGGCGAAGGCGCCGACCAGGAACCACAGCTCCCACGCCCCGGCCGGCGCGATCTTCGTCCAGGAGGCGTTGCGCAGCCCCGGCCAGGCGACGCCGGCGAGATAGGGATAGGTGGTGGAGGCGCCGATTCCCCGGTCCTGGGTCGCAAACACGGCCAGTTCCAGCACCGCCAGCACCACGCCGACCGCCCACCACGGCAGCAGCGGCCGCTCCATGCCCCCGGCCGGCTCGGCGCCCCGGCCGCTCACACCGCCGGCGCGTGGCGACGCGCCTCCGGGCGGTGATAGGCGTCGAACACGCTGGCGACGGCGCGCACCAGCACCTGCGCGTCAGGCTGCATCGCCACCACCGGCCCGTTCCAGCTGATCACGCCATCCGCCGCCAGCTTCGACAGCGCCGGCGCGGCGTCGGCGAACACGGCGGCGTCGCGGCCGTGCCGTGCGGCGGTTTCCACCAGATCGACGCGGCCCTGGCACATCAGCTGCTCGATCACGTCGCGCCGCAGCCGGTCCTCGCCTTCCAGCGTCACGCCGCGCACCGTCGCCAGCTGCCCCGCCCGCACCCGCGCGCGATAATCCGGCAGCGCCGCCGCGTTCTGCACATAGCCCTGCGGCAGCGACCCGATCGCCGAGACGCCGAGGCCGATCAGCGCCGGCGCCGCATCGGTGGTATAGCCCTGGAAATTGCGGTGCAGTTCGCCCTCCGTCGCCGCCTGCGCCAGCGCATCCCCCGGCCGCGCGTAGTGGTCGAGGCCGACCGCGACATAGCCCGCGCCCGTCAGCACCGCATGCGCCGCCTGCATCTGCCGGTGGCGTTCGCCGAGGCCGGGCAGGTCGGCCTCGTGGATCAGCGTCTGGTGGCGCTTCATCCAGGGCACATGCGCATAGCCGAACACCGCCACCCGGTCGGGCGCGATGTCCAGCGCGCGCCGCACCGTCTCGGCAAAACCCGCCTCGGTCTGGTGCGGCAGGCCATAGATCAGGTCGAGGTTGATCGAGCGGATGCCGCGCGCGCGCAGCCGCGTGGCGCAGGCCAGCGTCTGCTCGTAGCTCTGGATGCGGTTGACCGCCTGCTGCACCTTCGGGTCGAAATCCTGCACCCCCAGGCTCGCCCGCGTCACCCCCATCGCGGCCAGTCCGTCCAGCACCGCGGCGTCGGCGGTGCGCGGGTCGA
>JAJZVE010001089.1 GCA_021845835.1 Pseudomonadota bacterium
CGCCGGGCGGGCGGGCTGGTCTGCGCGTTCGAGTCCGGCTTCGCCTTCTTCGAGCCGGCCAGCGGCGCGATCGAATGGATCGCGCGGCCGGAGGCGATGATCCGCCGCAACCGCATGAACGACGGCAAATGCGACCGCGCCGGGCGGTTCTGGGCCGGCAGCATGGACGACCGGCTGCAGGAGCATACCGGCTCGCTGTTCCGCCTCGACCCGGACCGCAGCGTGCACCGCATGGACGGCGCCATCGGCGTCTCCAACTCGCTCGCCTGGAGTCCCGACGACAGGACCTTCTATTTCGCCGACACGATGGACGGCACGATCTATGCCTACGACTTCGACCTCGCGACCGGCGCCATCGCCAACAAGCGGGTGTTCGCGACCACGCAGGACCAGCCGGGCAGCCCGGACGGCTCCACGATCGACGCCGAGGGCTATCTGTGGAACGCGCAATGGGACGGCTGGCGGCTGGTGCGCTACGCGCCGGACGGGCGCGTGGACCGCGTCGTCGAATTGCCGGTGCAGAAGCCGACAAGCTGCATGTTCGGCGGCCCGGACCTTGCCACGCTGTATGTCACCTCCGCCATCTGGGACCTGAGCGGCGCGGCGCTGGCCGCGCAGCCCTGGGCCGGCGGCGTGCTGGCCGTGGCGGCGGGCGTGCGGGGCTTGCCGGAACCGCGCTTTGCCGGATAGTCGCGCGGCCGCGCGCGCCACCTCGCAAGCGGCCATCGGAAACGGGAGATCATTGCGTGTCGGACGTTGCGCAACAGGCGGTCATGGACCGCGCCGTGAGTTATCTGGTCAGCCGCTACAACCCGAGCGGACAACGCATCGGCTGGCTGATGATGGCATCGATCCTGGTGGAGGCGTGGGACCTCTACTCGATCGCCTTCGTGCTGGTGTTCCTGCGCGACCTGTATCATCCCTCGCCGGCGCTGCTCGGGCTTGCCGCGGCCGGCACGCAGGGCGGCGCCATCATCGGCGCGCTGCTCGGCGGCTGGCTGTCCGACAGGATCGGGCGCCGCGCCGTGTTCCTCTCGACCATGGCGATGTTCGTCATCTTCGCGCTGGCGCAGGCCTTCGTCTCCAGCATGGCGTGGCTGGTGGTGATCCGGCTGATCCTCGGCATTCCGCTCGGCAGCGACATCGCCAACGGCTACACCTACATCATGGAGTCCATGCCGCGCGGCGAGCGCGAGGTGATGGGCAATCGCTGGCAGTTCATGTTCGCGCTGGGCGAGGTGATCACGCTCGCCGTCATCGCCGTGTTCCTGGTGGCGGGCATGCGCCATGACCTGATCTGGCGCGTCACCCTCGGCCTCGGCGCGCTGCCGGCGGCGATCATCTTCCTGCTGCGCCACGACCTGCCGGAAACCGCGGTCTGGCTGATCCGCCGCGGCCGCTTCCGCGAGGCCAAGCAGGTCACGACCAGCATGTACGGCGATGCGCTCGACATGCTGCCCGACCACGACATCGTCGTCCCCCGGCCGCGCCCGGCGGCGTTCCTGGCCGACATCCGCAAGGACAAGCGGCGCTGGCGCGCCACGCTGTTCGGCTGGATCGGCTGCTTCGCGCAGAGTTCCGAGTTCTCCACCTTCGCCTTCTACATCCCGGTGCTGTTCGTGATGGTCGGCGTGTCGGGCATCCTGGGCACCAATCTGGTCACGCTGGCGCTGTACATCATCGCCGCCATCTCCGGCTGGGTCGGCCCGCTGATCACGCCGCGCATCGGCCAGCGCGGCCTCAGCATCGCCGGCTTCGCCATCGTGTTCGTCGCGCTGCTGGTGGCGGCGTGGGCGCTCTACAGCGGCCATGTCGCCGTGCTGCCCTTCGCCGCGGCGGCGATGCTGTGGGGGCATTACTGGGACGCCGAGAACGTCGTCACCATCCCGGCGCTGGTGGCGCGGCCGGAATATCGCGGCACCGCGACGGGCTTCGCCTATGTCTTCGTCAAGCTGCCGTCGTTCCTGGCGATCTTCCTGTTCCCGGTGCTGTTCCACGCCATCGGCCAGGCCAACGCGACGCTGTTCACCGCGATCTTCCCGCTGATCGGCCTGCTCGCCGCCATCTTCATCCTGCCGGAGGTCTACGGGTTCGAGCACGACTAGCGCGTGACGGCACGCGCCGGACACGTTGATCCGGATCAATGCCGGCGCGCGTTCCGAACGGCATGCACATGAGCTGGCGGCCCGGATGCCCGCGCCGCCGTCGCGCCGCAAGCTGGAAGGAAAGCCGATGACGCTGCGTGTATTGCAGCCGCCGGGGTGGCCGCGTCCGCGCGGCTATGCCAACGGCATGCTGGGCGAAGGCCGCATCGTGTTCGTGGCCGGACAGGTCGGGTGGGATACCGGGGAACGGCTGGCCGACGGCCTCGTCGCGCAGGTCGCGCAGGCGCTGCGCAACATCCTCGCCGTGCTGGCCGAGGCGGGCGCCGGTGCCACCGACATGGCGCGCGTCACCTGGTACGTGAAGGACATGCCGGCGTTCCGCGCCGCCAGCGAACCGATCGGCGAGGTGTGG
>JAJZVE010001090.1 GCA_021845835.1 Pseudomonadota bacterium
AAGCGCCACGACGAATTTCAGCTCGAACTCGCCCACCGCCTCCTGGATCACCTGCGGCTGGTCGGCGATCTGCTGCAGGGCGATGCCGGCCGGCAGGTCGGCGCGGATGCGATCCGCCGCGGCGCGCAGCGCATCGCCATAGGCCAGCCGGTTCACCCCGGTCTGCGTCGAAACCGCGACCACGACCGCAGGTACGCCGTTGTGCCGCACCGAGAATTGCGGCGGGTCCTGGTAGCCGCGACGGATGGCGGCGATGTCGCCGAGCCGGAGCGTGGCGCCGCTGGCGGCGACGGGCACGTCGGCGAGGCTGCGCGGGCCGGTCAGCGCGCCATCGACGCGCAGCGGCACGCGCGTGACATCGGTCTCCACCACCCCGGCATCGGCGATTTCGTTCTGCCGCGCGATCGCCTGGGCGATCGCCGGCACCGTGACGCCGAGCGCGGCGAGGCGGCTCTGGCTGAACTCGACGTCGATGGTGCGGGGAATCTCGCCCAGGATCGTCACCTTCTCGGTGCCCGGCACGCGCAGGAAGCGGTCGCGCACCTGCTCGGCCTGCCGTACCAGCTCGGCGTTGTCGGCGCCGGTCAGCGCGAACACCGCGCCATAGACGTCGGTGTATTCGTCATTGACCGCCGGGCCGTAGATGCCGGCGGGCAGATTCGGCCGCAGGTCATCGAGCTTCTTGCGTGCCTGATAGAACAGGTCGGGCACCGCGGCGGGCGGCGTGTCGTCGCGGAACGTCACCATCGTGGCGACGAATCCGGGGCGGACGAAGGTATTGAGATTATCGAGATGCGCGAGGTCCTGCAGCTTGCGCTCGATCGGCTCGGCCAGCAGGTTCTGCGTCTCCTGCGCGGTGGCGCCGGGCCATTCCGCCGTGACCACCAGCAGCTTGACGGTGAAGTTCGGGTCCTCGTTGCGGCCGAGCTTGGTGTAGGAAAGCCCGCCGGCGGCGAAGATCAGCGCGATCAGGAAACCCACCAGGCTGCGATGCGTGACCGCCCAGGCGGAGAGATTGAGGCCCTTCATCGGGCGGTCACTCCGTCGCCGGGCGGATATCGGTCACGCGCACCCGCGCCTGCGGGTCGAGTTTCTGCGCGCCGACCGCAACCACGCGGGCGCCGTCGGGCAGGCCGGCGACGACGATGCGGTCCTGCTCCAGCCGGCGCAGCGCGACCTTGTGTTCGTGCAGGACGCCATCGGGCGTGACGACCCACACCGCCGGCCCGTCGCCGCGATCGATCAGCGCCGCCGCGGGCAGCGTCGCGACGCGATCCGCGGCCGCGTCCGGCAGATGCAGCGTCGCCGTCATGCCCAGCGCCAGCCAGGATGGCGCGCTGTCCAGCACGTAGCGCGCCGTGAAGGTGCGCAGGGCCCCGCCGGCCGCCGGGGCAAGCTCGCGCAGATGGGCGGGCAGCACCTGTCCCGGCCGCGCCCACAGCGTCACCGTCGCGCCGCCGCGGCCGGCATCGGGCAGGGCCTGTTCCGGCAGTTGCACCTCCACCTCCGGTGGCCCTGCCTCGGCGAGGCGGAACACCGGATCGCCCGCACCGACCACGGTGCCGCGGTCGCGCAGCACGGCGGTGATCACGCCGCCGGTCGGCGCGTGCAGGGCGCCATAGGCCAACTGGTTGCGGGCCAGCGCCAGCGCGGCGCGGGCGGCGGCGACGCGCTCCGTCGCGGCGCGGGCGGCGGCCTGCCTGGCGTCGTCGGCGGCGGCGGAGACCCAGCCCTGGGCACGCAGCCGCGCGCTGCGGCGCGCATCGGCGACCGCCTGCACCGCCTGCGCCTCGGCGCCCGACAGGTCGGCCGCCGCACTGCGCGCGGCAAGCGCGAGGTCGGTCGTATCGAGCTTCGCCAGCACCTGCCCGGCCGTCACATGCGCGCCGACATCGACCAGCCGCCCGGCGATGCGCCCGCCGGCGCGGAAGCCCAGATCCGCCTCGCGGCGGGGCCGGATCGTGCCGCTATAGGCGCGGGAATCGGCATCGTCCGCCAGCGCCACCACCACCACCTGCACCGGCCGGGCGGCACTCTCGACGCTCGCCTGCGTCCGCTCGAAACAACCGCCGAGCAGCACCGGCAGCGCCAGCGCGGCGAGCGGCAGGAGGGCGCGGAACGGGCGGGGCATGGCTTCTCTTCTTCGGTCGCTGGGACCGGAGATTTTCTGATGATCTGACGATTGTCAATAGTCGTCAGGCGCCAAGGGTCAACCGGCCGATGGCTCCGGGCGCAGGGCCCGCAGGCAGAAATCGGCCATCAGTTCGGTCAGCGCCGGGATGTCGTCGCCTTTGCGCACGCATTTCTCGACCAGCATCGGATGGGTGAACAGCACGCAGTTGCCGTGCAGGAAGCGTGCGGCGCTGTCGGCGTCGACCGGGGCGAACACGCCGGCCGCCTGCCCCTCGGTCACGATATGGCGGAAGGCGGCGTCGATGGCGCGGATGTGTTCCTCGACCGTCGGCCAACTTTCCTCCAGTGCCGCCGCGACCATGTCGTGCATGCGCCGCTCCTGGA
>JAJZVE010001091.1 GCA_021845835.1 Pseudomonadota bacterium
CGAGCGCGTGCTGGTCAGCCTGCCGCTGGCGCTGCTGGCGATCGTGATTTCCACGGCGATCGCGATTCCGGTCGGCGTGCTGTCGGCGGCGCGGCGCGGGCGGGCGGCGGATGCGGCGATGATGGGGGTGGCGCAGATCGGCGTCGCCATCCCGAATTTCTGGCTCGGTCTGCTGCTGATCCTGCTGTTCGCGATCCGGCTGGCCTGGCTGCCCGCCAACGGATTTCCCGGCTGGGGCGGTGGCGCGTGGCCGGCGCTGCGCGCGCTGATCCTGCCGGCGCTGGCGCTGGCGCTGCCGCAGGGGGCGATCCTGGCCCGCGTCACCCGCGCCGCCGTCATCGACACGCTGGGCGAGGATTTCGTCCGCACCGCGCGCGCCAAGGGACTGACGCGCCGCGCCGCGCTCTGGCGCCATGCGGTGCCGAATGCGCTGGTGCCGGTGGTGACGCTGATCGGCCTGCAGTTCTCATTCCTGCTGGCCGGCACCGTCATCGTGGAGAATGTGTTCACCCTGCCGGGCCTTGGCCGGCTGGTGTTCCAGGCGATCGCGCAGCGCGACCTGATCACGGTGCAGGACCTTGTGGTGCTGCTGGCCGGCAGCGTCATCCTGGTGAATTTCCTGGTCGATCTCGTCGCCGCCTGGATCGACCCGCGCCTGCGGCGGACCGCCGCATGAGGACGGCGTGGCGCAGCCGCAGCCTGCTGGCGGGCGGCCTCATCACCGCGCTGATGGTTGGCGTCGCGCTGGTGTCGCTGGTCTGGACGCCGTATGCGCCGACGGCGATGGACTACGTGCACCGTCTCGCCGCGCCTTCGCTCCTGCATCCGTTCGGCACCGACAGTTTCGGCCGCGACGTGCTGTCGATGATCATGGCCGGCGCGCAAAGCTCGCTCTCGGTCGCGCTGATCGCGGTCGTCGTCGGCGCCGGCATCGGCATTCCGCTCGGCGCCGTCGCCGCCGCGCGTGGCGGCTGGCTGGATGACGTGCTGATGCGGACGAGCGACCTCGCCTTCGCCTTTCCCGCGCTGCTGACGGCGGTGATGATCACCGCGCTGGCCGGGCCGGGCGCGTTCAACGCCATGCTCGCCATCGGCATCTTCAACATCCCCGTCTTTGCCCGCGTCACCCGCGGCGCGGCGCAGGGCATCTGGACACGCGAGTTCGTCCTTGCCGCGCGCACCGCCGGGCGTGGCGATGCGGCGATCTCCGTCATCCATGTGCTGCCCAACATCGCCGCCGTGCTGCTGGTGCAGGTGACGATCCAGTTCGCGCTGGCGATCATCGCCGATGCCGGCCTGTCCTATGTCGGCCTCGGCGTGCAGCCGCCGCAGCCGAGCTGGGGGCGGATGCTGAACGAGGCGCAGACCTATATCTGGCGCGCGCCGCGACTGGCGATCTTTCCCGGTCTTGCCATCACCTTTGCCGTGCTCGGCCTCAACCTGCTGGGCGACGGGCTGCAGGACCTGCTCGATCCGCGGCTGCGACGCACCCGCTGATGCTCAACGTCGAAAACCTCACCGTCGCATTGCCGATGGCGGGCGAGAGCGTG
The DNA here is from genome assembly GCA_021845835.1 of Pseudomonadota bacterium. The sequence continues at coordinate 1,551 of JAJZVE010001091.1, forward strand.
CCCGTCCTGTCCGGCGTCTCGTTTTCACTCGCGCGCGGCGAGAGCGTCGGGCTGGTCGGCGAGAGCGGCAGCGGCAAGTCGATGACCGCGCTCGCCGTCATGGGCCTGCTGCCGCCGGGCGCGCGCAGTTCGGGCCGCATCCTGTTCGACGGCGGCGACCTGCTGCGCGCCGACGAGGCCGCGCTGTGCGCGCTGCGCGGCAAGCGCATCGGCATGGTGTTCCAGGAGCCGATGACCGCGCTCAATCCGCTGCGCAGCATCGGCGCGCAGGTGGCCGAGCCGCTGCGCCTGCACGAGAAACTCTCGCGCGCGCAGGCGGCGGCGCGGGCGCGCGACCTGCTGGCGCGCGTCGGCCTCGCGCCGCCGCGAATTACGCCCGGTCTCTACCCGCACCAGCTCTCCGGCGGGCAGCGGCAGCGCGTGGTGATCGCGATGGCGCTGGCCTGCGGCCCCGACCTGCTGATCGCCGACGAGCCGACGACGGCGCTGGATGTGACCGTGCAGGCGCAGGTGCTCGATCTGCTGGCCGATCTGGCCCAGGAAAGCGGCATGGCGCTGCTGCTGATCACGCATGATCTCGGCGTGGTCAGCCAGACCGTGGATCGCGTGCTGGTCATGTATGCCGGGCGGGTGGTGGAGCAGGGGCCGACGCGGTCGGTGTTTTCCGCGATGGCGCATCCCTACACGCGCGCGCTGTTCGCCGCCTCGCCGCACGAATCGGGCGGGTTGCCGGCGCCGATCCCCGGCCATGTGCCCGACCCGCGCGCCCGCCCGCCCGGCTGCGCCTTCGCCCCGCGCTGTCCGCGCGCCGACGCCGGTTGCGCCGCCACCCTTCCGCCGCTGCGCGCGCTTGCCGACGCGCACGCGGCCGCCTGCCTCCATCCGCACGCGACGCCATGACGACACCCTTGCTCGCCCTGACCGGCGTGGTGCGCGACTATCTTCTGCCACGCCCGCATC
>JAJZVE010001092.1 GCA_021845835.1 Pseudomonadota bacterium
GATAGGCGAACGACGGCTCGAACTGATCCATCATCTCGTAGATGCGGGTGATCTTGACGTCACCGACCTGCCAATGGCGGGTGCGCTGCCGACCCATGTGTTCCTCCGTTCCATGTTCCTGGATCGCGCGATCCGGTCGCGCTGGCCGCCATCCTAAACCCTGGTCTCCGCCGGCAGCGGCGCATGCCCGAGGATCATGTCCGCGGCTTTCTCGGCGATCATCATCACCGGCCCGTTGGTGTTGCCGCCGATCAATGTCGGCATGATCGAGGCGTCCACGACACGCAGACCGTCGATGCCGCGCACCCGCAACTCGGGATCGACCACCGCCGCCTCGTCCGTCCCCATCCGGCAGGTGCCGGAGCAGTGGAAGACCGTGACCATGTACTCGCGCGCATAGGCCTGCCACGCCTCGTCCGTCTGGACGCCGGACCCGGGCATGATCTCCTCGCCGCGATAGGGGTCGAACGCCGGCGTTTCAAGGATCTTGCGCCCCAGCCTGAGGGCGCGCACCAGCGCGTCCAGATCCTCGGCCGCGGAGAAGAAGCGCGGGTCGATGAGCGGCGCGGCACGGAAGTCGGGTTCCGACAGCTTGACCTCGCCGCGGCTCTTCGGCCGCAGCACGATCGCCACCAGGCCGTAGCCGTGGCCCAGCCCCAGATGGGCGAAGCCGATCCTCTGCTTTTCGTTGCGGTATGCCGGCATCAGGATCAGTTGGATGTCCGGCCGGTCGAGCGACGGGTCGGTCTTCACAAAGCCGCCGGCGTGCATGACGTTGTTGGCAAGCAGCCCGCGATGGAACAGGAAGTATTGCGCCACGCTCCACGCCAGCCACGGCAGGGTCGTGAGCGAGATGCCGTAGGGCACCGTGCTGGGGCTGCGGTAGCGCACCGGGGCGGCGACATGCTCCTGGAAATTGCGGCCGACTTCGGGGCGGGACAGGACGACCGGGATGCCAAGGCGCTGCAATGCCTCGCCGTCGCCGATGCCCGACAGATTCAGCAGCGCCGGTGAAGCGATGGTGCCGGCCGCCAGAATCACCTCCCGGCGCGCCCGCAACTGCCGCAGGGCGCCCCCGGTGGCGAATTCGACGCCGACCGCGCGCCGGCCTTCCATGAGAACGCGCGCCACATGGGCATCGGTGACGACGCTGAGGTTCTTGCGGTCGCGCACCGGCGCCAGATACGCGGTGGCCGACGACTCCCGCCGCCCGCGGCGCATGGTGGCCTGGCGGATGGTGAAGCCCTCGTGGCTCGGTCCGCAGAAGTCGGGACATCGCGGATAGCCCAAGGACTCCGCCGCTTTGAACAGCACCTCGCACAGCCCGTTGTAGCTGTCCAGATTGGTCACCTGGAGCGGACCTTCGTTGCCGTGATAGGGCGAGTTGCGCCAGTCCAGGTTGTTCTCGGAACGCCGGAAGTAGGGCAGCACCTCGCGGAACGACCAGCCGGCATTGCCCATGCCGGCCCAGTCGTCGTAGTCGCTGGGATGGCCGCGCGTATAGACCATCCCGTTGATGGAACTGGAGCCGCCCAGCGTCTTGCCGCGCGGTACCGGGATCCGCCGGCCGTTGGCGTGCGGCTGGGGAACGGTCGAGTAGAGCCAGTTGAAGGTCGGCTCGTTGATCAGCCTGACCACGCCAATGGGAATGCTGATGAACCGGCTGCGGTCGGGCGGGCCGGCCTCAAGCAGACAGACCCGGTTCGACGGATCCTCGGACAGCCGGTTGGCGAGGACGCATCCTGCCGACCCGGCCCCGACGACGACGTAGTCGTAAGCGTCCCCTGCGCTGCCGTCCGCTTGCGCTTTCGCCATCCCCGTCCTCCTCCCCCCGGCTCCCGCGGTCTGCGCGGCCGATCCCGGCCCGGCTATCCCCAGGACAAACATGCAATAGGATTGTGTGACGATAACACAGGGCGATTGACAGCCTCAAACGAAAATGCGAGCCTTCTCCGGTGGGCGGAGGCGCCGTTTGCTTGTCAGGCGTTCAGCCAAATCCGCTTTTTGGCGTGCCGAATTACCGCAGGAATCTGACTGACGGACCGGCTTCAACCGGTCCGGCGGACCGCCGACACAGGCGCCGCCGTATACGCCGGGGGTCGGGAGGCGCCGCATGGAGAGGCTCATCGGCGGGAGATACGCGGCACGCCTGTCGGGACGCGAACGCCACCCACCGGTCTTGCGCATCGCCGAAGCGGTCGCGCGGCATGTCAACGACACTGCCTGCACCCTCGTGACCGAGACCAGGCACATCGTCTGCACGCGGTGGCGCCGCGAAGTCGCGGCGCTGGCCAGCATGTTCGGCAGCTTCGCCGGATTGACCGATGACCTGCGACGGATGACGATCCTGCCGGGCGCGCCCTGTTCCATCTGCAACTGGCCGCGGGCCGCTGGATGGGATGGGCGTGATCTTCCCTGGAATTTGCCAATTGCACTGACGGCACCGAGGACGGCACGCGCCGGACCATCGCCAGCGCACACCGTCGAAGCCGGCCGGGTGCAGAGCG
>JAJZVE010000038.1 GCA_021845835.1 Pseudomonadota bacterium
GATCTCATGCCGTTGATGATTGTGCCGATCAGCAGTGTGCCCACGACCACGTTCAGTGCGCCACCGCGGCCTCCCGACAACCCGATCCCACCGAGCACTACCACCAAGATCACATCGTAGATCCAGGTGAGATTGAAAATGCGTGTGTCCATGTTGTTGGCGGAGGCGGACATAACGAGTCCGGCGAAGACACTGATTACCGCCGAGATGGCGTACTGTGCGATCATCATGGGCCGGACGGAGATGCCAGCGATGCGCGCCGCGCCAGGATTGTCGCCGATCGCATAAATAAACAGACCGGGACGTGTCTTGCGCATGAAGACACCGACGACGATCGCGGCGACGAGAAAGGCGAAAACCGAATAGGGAATGCCGTGCCACCCACCACGTCCGATCCAGGCAACCGTGTTCAGTGACTTCGGCCAGGGTACAATGTCGTATTCGAACAGCCCGCTCTGACCGATACCGGCCAAGCCGATACCGACCGCGAGCGTTGCAAATATAGACGGAACCTCAGCGTAAGCCACAAGAATGCCGTTGAACACGGCTACAGCAATCGCCATAGAGAGACCGGCTAGCAGCGAGAGCGCGAGGCCATGGCCGGCTCCAGCCAGGGTCAGCACCACGCCGGTCGGTACTGTCAGCAGCGCGATCATGGAAAGGTCGATCCCGCGGCCGATTACAACCACTGCCATGCCAAGACCGAGAATGCCCAGCACGGATTCGGTTCGGAGCAGGGTCACGACGTTGCCAACCGTGAAAAAACCAGGGAGGAATAATGAAAATGCCACAAAAATAATGACAAATAGCGAGAATACTATTAGCTGTTGGTCAAAGGTAATTTCACGCTTCATGATCGCTCCCCACGTTTATGAGAGTGGGCGCCAAGACACAGCCGAGACCATGCGGGAACGTGCCCGTCATCGTATTCCTCCCCCTTGCTCCCCCTTGCTCCCACCTGCTCGCTGCTAGCGGTCGTCGTGTGCCAAGAAAGCGCATCCTCCGTAGCCACGTCAAGAAGAATATGAATTACGACTCATTACTCATTTTGCGCGACGTCACTCAGTAAGACTTGGGCAGTTTTGAGGTCGTGCTCTGCAACGAGGTTGAGCACCATTTCCTCGGTTTCCTCGGTGACGAGGGTGAAGCGAAACAGGCGCGCGTCGCGCCACAGCCGCTTGACATGATATCCTTTATATTTTTTCGCATGGCCCATGCCGACGAGCGTCTGGATCGCACGGCCGGTCGCCTGCGCCGCCGCCTTGTGGTTCATCAGTCGCGCGCATGCCGCGTGGATATGCGCCTCTGCCAGCGGAAAATGCACCACATGATGCGACTCGATCGGTGCTCCGCCAAAGATCTTCCGCTCCTTCGCGTAGTCCGCCTCCAGCCGGATCGCCAGTTCCGGCGTCGCCACCAAGCCCGCCGTGGTCACGATCCGTTCCGTGTTCAGCACATCCAGCAACTCGCCGTCCAGCGTGTCGAGCAACTCACGCTTCTCCACGCGCACATCGTCGAAAAACACGAAGCTCGACAGCAGCGTGTTGGTGCCGGAGTCCGATTCGCTGTCTCAATCGACAGGCGCTGTTCAGGAGTCCGCAAAAATCGTCACGGCCCACCTCATCCATGCACGCGCGTCAGCGTCAACGGCTGTCTTAAAAACTGCGTTACACGATCCAGAAACCGAGCGGCGCTAACGCCGTCGAGCACGCGGTGATCGCAAGACAGCACCAAGCCCAGTTCCTGACATAGGCAAGGCCGGCCCTCTGCATCTGGCCGAAACGCCGGCCGGACTGCGGCAACGCCCAGGATCGCCGCCTGCCCCGGATTGATGATCGGAGTCAGGTGCGACGCACCGAACATGCCGACATTGGAAACCGACAACGTACCTCCGGCAAGATCCTCCGCCACCAGCCGCCCGGCGCGCGCTCGCGCCACCAGATCGCCGCAAGCGCGCGCGATGCCGTCTAGGCCCATCCGATCAGCATGGCGCAGCACCGGCGCCAGCAGACCGCGCTCAGTCGCAACCGCGAGACCCACATCGATGCCGTCGAGCGTAACGATCTCGTCCGCATCCCAAATGCGGTTGATCTCCGGCATCTGCGCCAGCGCCCGCGCCACCGCAGCGATGACAAAATGCGTCAGGCTGACCCGTGCGAATCCCTCTGCTACGTTTAGCTCATCACGCAACACCAGCAGGCGCGTCACATCAGCGTCAGCTTGCACGTAGAAATGCGGAATGGCATGCTTTGCCTCAGTCATCCGCCGCGCAACGGTTTTTTCCATGGGACTCGCCGGGCGGCGTTCGCTCAGGCCCAATGAAGGAGGAGCAGGCGGTGCAGCCGGCGGGGCAGAAGAAGGAACCGTTGGCACCGGCGCGGCAGCACATGCGGCCTCGACATCCCGTGCCTTGATCCGCCCGCGCGGTCCCGATCCGGAAATCGTTGCAAGTTTGAGACCGACCTGCCGCGCCAGTCTCCTCGCCAGCGGTGTCGCAAGCACCCGACTTGTGGCGATCGCGGGTAATGTTGGCGAAGAGACTGGTATATTGCTATCGATCCAGGTAGCCACCACAGTGCCGACGGGCACGGTGCTGCCTTCCGCGACCTCGATCGAGGCAATCTCGCCCGCGCCTGGAGCCTCGATGTCTGTGGCGATTTTGTCAGTCTCGGCCACGAACAGCACGTCGCCCTTCTGCACGCGATCGCCGGGCTTCACGCGCCAGCAGGCCAGCAGGCCCTCCGTCATGGTCAGGCCCAGCTTCGGCATGACGATCGGGTGCCTCATACCGCGGCACTCACGCCAGCACGCGCCGCGCCGCCCGAACGATGGCGTCGGCGGAAGGGATGTAGGTGTCTTCCAGTGCCTTGGAGAACGGTACCGGCATGAACGGCGCGCCGACGCGCAAGATCGGGCCGTCGAGTTCATCGAAGCCGATATCGGCCATGCGCGCCGCGATCTCGGCACCGACGCCGAATGCCTCCACGGCCTCATGCACCACGATCAGCCGGTGCGTGTGCTGTAGCGATTCCAGTACCGCAGCCTCGTCCCAGGGCTGCAGGCTGCGCAGGTCGATCACTTCCGCCTCGATACCCTCGGCCGCCAGCGCGCGGGCTGCCTTGACACAGGTATGCACGGCGGCACCGTAGCTGACCAGCGTCAGGTCGCGGCCGGAGCGGACGGTGTCGGCGCGGCCGATCGGCACCACCTCCAACCGCTCCCGCACATCCACCTTCATCGCGTAGAGCGCCTTGTTCTCGACCACGATCACCGGGTCCGGGTCGGCAATCGCGGCGCGCAGCAACCCATAGGCGCTGGCCGGGTCGGCCGGGCAGACCACCTTTAGCCCGGGCACATGCGCGAACCACGCCTCCAGGCATTGCGAGTGCTGCGGCCCCGCGCCAATCCCGCCGCCATGCGGCGTGCGCACTACCATTGGCACCGAACGTTGGCCGCCGAACATGAAGCGCGCCTTAGCCGCCTGGTTCACAAGCGCATCCATGACCAGCGTAGTAAAATCCATAAACATAATCTCCAACACTGGCCGCAGCCCGGACAGCGCCGCTCCTACCGCCGCACCGGCAAGCGCCGCTTCGCTGATCGGCGTGTCGATCACGCGCTCCGCCCCAAACCGGTCGCGCAAGCCGCGCGTGGCACCGAACGAGCCGCCGGCCTCCGACACGTCCTCGCCGAACAACACAACGTTCGGGTCAGCGTCCATCGCGTCAGCCAGCGCTTGGTTGATGGCGCGCAGATATCGTAATTCAGGCATCACTGTTCCTCTGCCGGCGTATAAACATCGTCACGCGCTGCCGTAAAATCCGGATCACTGCCGGCGCGCGCCGCGCCGATCGCGGCCTCGATACGGCGATCGACCTCGGTGAGCAGGTCCTGCAGCCGATCGTCGCTGACGCCGAGCCGAGCCAGACGCGCTGCCGCGATGCGTAGCGGATCGCGCTCGCCAAGCGCCTTTATCTCGGCTGGGTCACGGTATTTCTGCGCGTCTCCCTCGTAATGCCCGCGCACGCGCGCGGTAACGCATTCCAGTACCGCAGGGGTGCCAGCACGCACACCGGCCACAGCACTCGTCGCCGCTGTACTGACTGCGACCACGTCGTTGCCGTCCACCGTCATATACGGAATGCCATAGGCAGGTGCGAGATCAGCCAGCTTGAAGGCGATCTGCTTGGCGCTGGGCAGGAATTCACTCCAGCCGTTATTCTCGCACACGAACAGCAGCGGCAGCCGCCACAGCGACGCCAGGTTGAGGCACTCGTGCAGCAGACCCTCGCCTAGCGCGCCGTCGCCGAAGAAGGCTACCGCGACTGCCTTCCGTCCCAGCCGCTTATGTGCCAGCGCCGAACCCAGCGCGAGCGACAGCCCGGCGCCGACGATGCCATTCGCGCCCAGCATCCCGATCGAGAGGTCGGCGACATGCATCGACCCGCCTCGCCCGCGGCACAGCCCTTCGTCGCGCGCCAGCAGTTCAGCGAAGAACCCTTCCAGCGGCAGCCCTTTCGCGAGCGCGTGACCGTGGCCGCGATGGGTCGAGGCGATGCTGTCATCGACCGTCAGCCCGCTCATCACGCCCACCGGCACCGCCTCCTGGCCAATGCTGAGATGGATGAAACCCGGCACTTCGCCATCGGCGAACAGCGCGCTCAGCCGCTCCTCCGCACGTCGGATCAGCAGCATGTCGGCATAGAGCCCGAGCAGATGGTTTTCGCCCGACGCGGTTGCATGCATTACGGTCATCGGCCGGGCCTACTGCGCTGCCGCGGCCGCGCGCGGATCCGGCATCAGAGCGAAGGCAGCCAACACCTCGCCGATGTCGCCGATCGGCAGGCGATCGACAAACGCCTCCAGCCGTTCGAAGACCGTCATCGGCAGATTCTGCTCGGCGCCAATCCGGCGCAGCATGGTTGCAAGCGTGGCGCGGTCATAGGCGTAGTCGGCGGGCGTCATCCGTTGTTCGTGGATGCGCGTCCCTTGCGCGACATCGGCCTCGATGATCGCGCTCAGTACCGGAACCGACGGGTCGGCGACGAGCGTGATGCGCTCGATCAGCGCCGCAACAGCCGGATCGTCATAGGTGGTCATGTGTTGCATGGTCGGCACGCCATGGAGCAGCGTGGTGGCGATGCAGAACGGAATGCTCATTAGCGTACTGGACACCGAATAGAACGGCCCGGTTGCGTCCATCCCGGCATAGCCGGTCTCATACGGGTTCATCCGCACGCGCACCGCACGGGGCACTTCGGCGCCGAGTTCCTCGCGTAGTTTCAGCGCACCAGTCACCGGTGTCTGGTTGAAGGCGCAGACCGGGAATGGCTTGAACATCACGCGCAGCGTCGCCCAGTCCTGTCCCAGCCGCGCAGACAACCCCTCCGGGAGTGCCACACCCGCGAAGCCGCGGGCGAGCCCTGCCTTGCCTTCCAGCGCGAACGGCGCCGCCACCGCGCCGGCACGGGCCAGTTCGGCGGCGGTCAGCCCGCTTTGCGCCACCATGCCCGGCTGATAGCGCCACTCATCGGTGCCGTCGGCGAAGGATTGCAGCAAGCCGCCGGTGAAGGACCCGGCGATCGCCACCGCCGCGCCCGTCGTGGTAGCGTCCAGCCCGATCAGCCGGGCTGCGGCAGCAGCAGCGGCGATGGCGCCGTAGGTGGCGGTGGAGCGGAAGCCGCGCGGCGTCGTCTCGCCCGCCAGCGCCGCTTCCAGCAATCCGCCCGCCTCATAGCCCGCCACGAGCGCTGGGATTAGCCGGTCAAGGGGATAGCGCCGCGTTTCGATCAGCGCTGTCAGCATTGGGATCAGAATAGTGCCGAAATGTGCGGCGCCGCAGGTATCCTCTTGCGCACGACCGTGGAACAGGGCGCTGTTGGCCAAGCAGGCGCCGGCGACCGTAGTCCGCCGGCCGTCGCCCAGCAGCGTCGCCCCGTCGGAGATCTCGCCAGCCATCGCCAAAGCCGCCTGTCGCGCCACTGCGGCGTAGGGCGTATCATACCCATTCAGCCCCATGCCATAGGCATTGAGCAAGCATGTGCGTGCCTTCTCCACGACCGCTGCTGGCAGCGTGGCGAGAGTAAGGTCCGCGACGAAGATACCGATTTCGGAAGATATGGTACGCATGTCAAATGTCCTGTTTATAGGGCCAGATACCGCTTACAGACCGCCTCATCCGCCTTCAGAGTCGCGATCGACGCGTTGTAGACGATGCATCCCTTGTCGATCACTACCGCACGATCAGCGATGCCGAGGCAGAAATGCAAATTCTGCTCGGCGAGCAGGATCGTTGCGCCTTGCGCGCGGAGATCGCGCAGCAAGTGCGCGATGCTCGCGACGACCAAGGGGGCTAGCCCTTCGCTCGGCTCATCAAGCAGCAGGATTTTCGGATTGCCGATCAGGGCGCGGGCGATCGCGAGCATTTGCTGCTCGCCCCCCGAAAGCCGTCCCGCTGGGCGGCGGCGAAGTGGCACGAGGAGGGGAAAACTCTCCCAAATCCGCGCGAGCGTCCACGCCGTCTCACCCTCGGGGCCGGGCTTCTGCGCGATCAGGAGATTGTCCTCGACCGTGTGGGCCGCGAAAACCTGCCGATCTTCGGGCACGTAGGCGAGACCAAGACGCGCCAGACGATAGGGAGGCGCACCGGTGACATCGCGGCCGGCGAGCCGCATGCTCCCCTTGCGGGCCGGCAAGAGCCCTGCCAGCGCCTTCATCGTTGTCGATTTGCCGGCGCCATTGCGGCCAAGGAGGGCCAGCGTCTGGCCCGCGGCGAGGGTGAAGCCGACGCCAAACAGAATCTGGCTTGCGCCATAACGAACATCGAGGTCGCTGACTTCGAGCAGACCCGTCATGGCGTCTGCGCCTCGGTGCCGAGATAGGCCGCGATCACGGCGGGATCGGCGCGAATGGCCGCCGGTGTTCCCGCTGCCAAAAGCCGGCCGTAGCACAGCACGGCCACACGCTCGGCGATACGAAAGACGATGTCCATGTCGTGCTCGATAAAGACCAGCGTCAGCTTCTGCTCGGCCCAGAGATGCTGCACCCGCTCGATCATGCGCGCGCGTTCTTCCGGTCCCATCCCCGCCGTCGGCTCATCGAGGAGAAGGATCTTCGGCTCGAGCGCCAGCGCCAACGCGATATCGAGCAGTTTTTGATCGCCATGCGAGAGCGTCGCCGCCACGCGATCGGCGCTTTCGACGAGACCGAGCATCGCGGCGAATTCACCGGCGCGCGCCCGCGCCCCAGGTGGGGGAAAGCGCCGCGCGAGGTTGCCCCATTGGCCGCGATGGGCAGCGACCGCGGCCATGAGATTTTCGCGCACCGTCATGGTCGGGAAAAATTGCGCGACCTGAAACGCGCGCCCGAGGCCACGCCGCACGATCCAAGCTTGGCCGCGCCCGGTGATGTCCTCGCCATCGACCAGAACCTCGCCGCCGTCGGGCGTGATCGCGCCGGAGATGAGGTTGAAGAAAGTGCTCTTGCCGGCGCCATTCGGCCCGATCACCGCCGAAAGCGACCCGGCGGGAAATTCCAGCGTCACATCATCGATGGCGGCGACGCCGCCAAAGCGCTTGGTGAGGTTGCGTACCGCGAGCGTCATGGCGATGCCGCATCGCCACGCGCGCGCAGGAAATCGAGCAGCCCGCGGCGCAGCCCGAGCGCAAAGAGCAAAATCACGCCGCCTTGCACGAGGCCGTGATATTCCGTGAGGCGAGTGAAAACGTCGTTGAGGGCGAGCAGAATTGCGCTTCCCGCCAGTGGGCCGAGAAAACTCTCGATGCCGCCGAGCATAACGGCGAAGATCGCCTGGCCGGAAATCGGCCAATCGGCAAGTTCGGGATAGGCGCCGGAGACGAAAAGGCTCGCGAGCATACCACCGAGCGCGGCAAACACCGCGGCGAGAACGAAGATAGCAAGTTTGGGGCGCCAAAGCGGGATACCAAGAAACGCCGTGCGCGCCTCATTATCCCTGATCATGCGCAGCGTCATGCCGAACGGGCTCGCGGTGACATGGCGCATGGCAAGGAGGCCGACGATCAGAAGAACCGCGCAAACCTGATAAAGATGGATTTGATGATTGAGATCGAGACCGGCGATGACGCGGCGCGGGATGCCGCCGCGTAAACCTTGATCACCGCCGGTCAGACTCTCCCAGGAGATGATCACGCTGTAAAACAGCATCTGGATCGCCAAGGTCACAAAGGCGAAATAGATGGTTTTGAGACGGATGCAGAGCGCGCCGACGAGAAGGGCTGCCAGCGCGGTGAGCAACAGGGTAAGCAAAGCGGCCGGTAACAGCGACAGCGTCGTCCGCTGCATGAGAAGGGCGAAGGCATAGGCGCCGAAGCCATAAAACATGCCATGGCCGAAGGAGATCATGCCGCTCGCCCCGATCAGGAGATTGAGCGAGGTCGCAAAAAGCGCGAGCGCACTGAGGCGGATGATGAAATCCTCGAAAGCGGGGCTTGAGAAGACGAACGGTACGAAAAGTAAAAGAAGAAGCACGCCAAGCGCCAGCCCGGCGTCGCGCCAAAATGCCGTCATCTCATACCATCTCGCGGCCAAACAAACCGCTCGGCCGCAGCAAAAGAACGAGAATCATCGCGCCATAGATCAGCCCATCGGTAAAGAGCGGAAAGCCAATCGTTCCAAAGCCGCGCAACAGCCCGATCCCAATCGCGGCAAGCAGGGCGCCGGCGATCGAGCCCATACCGCCGATCACGGTGATGATGAAGCTCTCGATCAAAATCGAAAATCCCATCCCCGGTGAGAGCGAACGCACGGGGGCGGCAAGCGCCCCAGCCAGCCCCGCGAGCCCGCCGCCGAGGCCAAATACCAGAGCGAAAAGCGCCGTCGTGTTGACACCAAGCACTGAGACCATCTGCGGGTTGTCGGCGGCCGCGGTGATGATCTTGCCGATCCGGGTGAGCCCGAGACCAAGACCGAGCAAAGCCGCAAGGCACAAAGAGATCGCGATCAGCCCAGCATAAAACGGCGGCACGACGCCGCCGGCGATGAAGATCGGCGCTCTTTGGAAGGCGTCGGGCATACCCATGGCATGAAAATCCGCGCCCCAAATCATTTTTACCAAATCGTCGAAAATCAATACCACAGCATAACAGATCAGCAACTGCATGAGCACGTTGCCACCATAGACGCGGGCGATCAGAAGACGTTCGAAGGCGATCCCAAACACCGCCATCGCCGCCCCCGCCGCGAGCACCGCAAGCCCATAACTGTCGCTCGCCCGCAAGACGGAATAGGCGATATAGGCGCCGAGCATGTAAAATGTGCCATGCGCAAAATTGACGATTTTCAGCACCCCGAAAATCAGCGTGAGCCCAGCGGCGACGAGAAACAGCAGCAAGCCGACGATCAGGCCACTGGTGGTTTGTGTGACCACACACGCCGAACTTGCAAGACAGGCCGCAAGCGCTTCAAGGTCCATGGCACGAGAGCCGACGCGAGCGCTTCAAATATAGCCCTGCTGCTTTTTCCACGCGGTTTCCAGTTCGATGATCTGCCCCCAATCGGCGGGTTTGACGTCGGTGATGAAGGGTGGCTTGGCAATGGTGTGGCCCCAGCCGATGGCGTAATCGATGATGGTGTGATCGTCACGCATGGTCATGCGGCCATCGATACCAAAGGGGCAATCGATGGTGAGCCCGGAAAGCACCGGCACCAGCGCCTTGCCATCCGCGGTTCCGGCTTTTTTCACCGCAGCCTCGAGGAACATCATGGCGGCGGCGTTCTGCCACGACCAGTTCGTCGGGTATTCGCCAAAGCGCGTGCGATACGCCTCGCCCCAGGCCTTGTTTGCGGGCAGTGGTGGAAATTCCTCGAAATAGCGCGTGCCGGACTGGATGCCATCGGGGAGATTTTTGATCGCATTGAGCACCGGATAATCGACATTGGGCGTACAGACGCTCATCGCACCAAACAGCGCATAGACATTGCCCTGATTGATGAACGCCGAGAGATCGCCGGCATAAAGCAGGGTGAACAAGGCTTGTGGTTTGGCCTGAATCAATTTGGTGATGACTTCGGTGAGGTCGGGCTGGCCGAGTTTCGGCCAGGATTGGGTGATGATCTCGATATCCGGTTTGAAATGGCGAAAAAAATCGAGGAATTGTGCGGTCGTATCGTGGCCATAGGCATAATCCGGTGAGCAGGTTGCCCATTTATTGAATTTATGCGCGTTCGCGAATTGCGCGAGATAGGCGCCGCCGGCGATGCTGTCATGAACCCCCTGACGCGCGCAGCGGAAGGCGGTCGGGGCACGGAGCTTGGGGTCGGCGGTCAGCGATGACGTCTCGCTTCCGGTATGAAAACACAAAACCCCAAGATCGCGCACCACTTCTTGGACGGCAAAGGCGCCCGAGGATGGGGTTGCGTCGATTAGAAGGTCACAGCCGCCGCTGTTGATCATCTCGCGCGCGATACGCGCCGTTTCCTGTGGCTGCGCCTTGCCATCCTGGAACACCAATTCGATCTTGCGTCCAGCAAGCCCGCCGCCAGCGTTGATGCGATCGCCCTCGAGGATCAGAGCATTGCGTGACGAGGTGCCGAGCAGCGCGATCGGGCCCGAGAGCACAGTGGGCACGCCGATACGCATTACTTTGCTGTCGGCACGCACGATAGACGGCCTTGCCAAGGTCGCAGCCCCTAAACCGATGAGTGCGAGCGCTGACCGGCGACCAAGTCCGCGCTGGACGGAGTTTATCTTTGTTTTCATTATTTTCCTCCCCTTGTCGAGTAATGCCGCTTGCTGGCACCACCATGGTTAAAAAGTGTCTCCGCCTTCGCCGCGTCAAAATCGGCGCAAATAACGGCCGATTACTTATTTTACGCGACGTCGCTCAGTAAGACCTGGGCAGTTTGAGGTCGTGCTGTGCAACGAAGTTTAGTACCATTTCTTCGGCGATGGGAGCGAAACGGAACAGGCGGGCGTCGCGCCACAGCCGTTCGACGTGGTATTCTTTCGCATAGCCCATGCCGCCAAGTGTTTGGATCGCACGGTCGGTCGCCTGCGCCGCCGCCTGCCCGGCGAGATATTTCGCCATGTTCGCCTCGCTGCCATACGGCAGGCCGGCATCATAGAGGGTCGCCGCTTTGTGGTTCATCAGCCGCGCGCATTCCGCGTGGATATGTGCCTCCGCCAGCGGAAACTGCACCCCCTGATACGACCCGATCGACACCCCACCGAAGATCTTCCGCTCCTTCGCGTAGTCTGCCGCCAGCCGGATCGCCAGTTCCGCTGTCGCCACCAAGCCCGCCGTGGTCACGATCCGCTCTGTGTTCAACACGTCCAGCAACTCGCTGAACCCGCCGTCCAGGGTGCCGAGTAACTCATGCTCTTCGACACGCACACCATCGAAAAACACGAAGCTCGACGGCAGCGTGTTGGTGCCCACCTTATCAATCTCGCGATGAGTCACCCCACCGCGCGCACGGTCAATCAGGAATAAGCTAATCCCGTCGGTCTTGCGCGCAACATCCTCCGCCCGCTTGGTGCGCGCCACCACCAGCAGCTTGGTCGCCTGCGGCACCGCGGTGATCCAAATCTTCTGCCCGCTCAGCCGCCAGCCATCGCCGTCGCGCCGCGCAAACGTCTTGATCGCCAGTGTATTGGTGCCGGCATCCGGCTCGGTCAGCGCCATCGCGAACATCGCTTCGCCACTGACCATCTGCGGCAGCAACGCGCGTTTTTGAGCCTCCGTCCCCAGACGCGTCAGCGAAATGCCACCAAAAATCGGGTTACACATGAACATCTGGCTCAGCGTCGAGCCGCCACCCGCCATGCACAGCGCCTCAATCGCCAGCGCCATCTCGGTCATGCCCAGACCAGCACCGCCATAGGCCTCCGGAACCGCGATCCCGCTAAGGCCCGCCTCGCAGATCTCCTGCCAAATCGCGGCCGGAAACGCTTTTCGCGCATCCAGATCACGCCAATACTCCAAACCGTATTTCGCCCCAATCCGCTCCGCTGTTTCAATCAGAAGTTGCTGTTCGGCAGTCCGCGAAAAATCCATGGCATATCCATCCCCGATACAGCACCCGCCTTGCATCGCTGGATCAAACCGCAGCTTAACGCCAGCGTCAAGGTAAAAATGAATAGTGAATCATTGCTCGCAATTAAATTCTTTGAATAGTGAGTCGTGGTTCGTATTATGCCTTGAACCGCCGCCCGACCGATGCCTAAATCTACGCCCGGGGCACAAAGAGGAGAGAAGTGGCATGGCGGAGGAAATGGTCCGCTACGAACGGCGGGGCTCTGTGGCAGTGATCACCATCGACCGGCCGCAGACGCTGAACGCGCTCGACATGACGACCCTCGCCGCGTTAGACGGGCACGTGGCGGAGGCAGAGGCCGATGCCGAAGTGCGGGTAATCGTGCTCACCGGCGCCGGCCGCGCCTTCGTCGCCGGCGGCGACATTGCCGACCTGAATAGCCGTCGCGGCCTGCCGCACTACCAGGAACTCGCGGAACGCCTGCACAGCGTGTTCCGCCGCATCGAACTCTGCGACAAGCCGACCATCGCCGCAGTGAATGGCTGGGCACTGGGTGGCGGCACGGAACTATTGTTATGCACGGATATTCGCATCGCGGCCGCCTCGGCCAGGCTCGGGTTGCCGGAGATCACGCTCGGCATGTTCCCGGGCGCCGGCGGCACGCAGCGGCTGATCCGGCAGATCCCGCTGTGCAAGGCCAAGGAGATGATGTTCGTCGGGGGCCGGATCGAAGCCGCAGAGGCGGAACGGCTCGGCCTGATCAATCGTGTCGTACCGGACGAACGGCTGATGGAGGAGGTGATGGCGTTGGCTGACGCCATCGCCCAGAAATCGCCGCTGACGCTGAAGTTGCTCAAGCGCACCCTGAACGACGGTACAGACATGCCACTGGCCAGCGCGCTGCGGCACGAACAGGCTATGATCAGTTTGGTGCTGGACAGCGCCGACGCACATGAAGGCTGCACCGCGTTCCTGGAGAAGCGCCATGCCCGCTTTGCCGGAGCCTGAGGCCGCATGTCCGGTCCCATGCCTAAGCTATCCCGCAGCGAACGCAACGAGGAAACCCGCCGGCGCCTATTCGCGGCGGCGGCGAAGGTGGTTGGCGAATGCGGTTATGCCGACGCCTCGGTAGCGCGTATCACCTCCGAGGCGAATGTCGCGCAAGGCACATTCTACAACCACTTCACCAGCCGTCAGGAACTGCTCGACCAGTTGCTGCCGACACTCGGCAAGGAGATGCTGGCATTCATCGAGGCGCGGGTGCCTGCCGGTGCCCCGGACTCAGCGCAGGATATTGCACGCTGCGAGGCGTTCTTCGCCTTCTTGCAGGGCTGCCCCGAATATCTGCGGATCCTGAACGAGGCCGAATTCTTCGCCCCCGTTGCCTATGAGGCACTAATGGCGATGATCAGCCGCGGCTATCTGCACGTGCTGCAACGCGCACGGCGCCGTGGTGCGCTGGCGTCCTACAGCGACGCGGAATTGGAAGTAATCGTGCAGACGCTGTTGGGCGCACGCGCCTATCTCAGCCGCCGGTACGCCTATGCCGAGGGAGGCACGCATGCCGTGCCGGAACACGTCCTCACCGCCTACGCAAAGCTGGTCACGGAAGGCCTGTTCCGCACCGCCGCAGAATAGCCGATACCGAGGTGGGGTAAGGCAAACGCCTCTGGTCGCCGGCAACAGGCGAATCTGGCCGCGAGCCCACTCGAACGTCTCGTAATGCCTGAGGAGATCGCGGCACTGGTCGCGTGCATGTCGTCTGAGGCCTGATGCTGAACGTGAACGATGGCATCGTTTATATGGACTAATGTTGTCGTGGCGCGTGTAAGGGTCAGCCGTTACCGCGCAACCCGCCATAGGCCTGCCACGTCACGCCGCAAAGGAAGCCTGCGTCCACCGCTAGATTGATGCCGGTGATAGCGCTGGCCGCATCGCTGAGCAGCCAGGCCACACTGCGGCCAATCTCCTCCGGCTCGACCAGCCGGCGCAGGGCGGAAAGTCCTGCCAGCCGCTCCTCCTCCATCACGCCGGCATCCAAGCCGCGCTGCAGCGCTGGGGTGCGGGTGAAGCCGGGCGAGACTGCATTGACGCGCACGCCGCGCCCGCCCCACTCGGCAGCCAGCGTCATGGTCAAGTTGGCAACCGCGGCCTTGGCCGGGCCGTAGCCATGCACCGGAGCAGAGGCGAGTGAAACGATCGAGGCGATGTTAACGATGGCACCG
The DNA here is from genome assembly GCA_021845835.1 of Pseudomonadota bacterium. The sequence continues at coordinate 14,241 of JAJZVE010000038.1, forward strand.
GCTCCGCGCTCCGCCATGCGGCTGCCAACCTCGCGACACATGACATAGGTACCGCGCAGGTCGATCGCGATCTCGCGATCCCAGTCGGACATACGCAGCTTGTGCGGTGGCGCCATGCGACCGAGGATGCCCGCGGCGTTCACCAGCCCGGTGATCGGTCCCAGTGCCGCCTCGATGGCGCCGACCTCGTGAGCCACAACAACCTCGTCGGAGACGTCAAACGGTATGCGCCATACATCCGCCGCCTCTGGCTCGAACGCAGCGATGTCGCAGAGCAGTGGCCGCATTCCTGCAGCCGCCACCGCCCGCCCGGTGGCCGCGCCGATGCCGGAGCGCCCGCCGGTGACGAGAACCAGACCGCTCATATTGACCCTCCATTACCGGGTTTCGGCAGTCCACCGTAGGTGAGCCAG
>JAJZVE010001093.1 GCA_021845835.1 Pseudomonadota bacterium
TGTCGATCTGGCGCAGCGTGTCAGCGCCGCCTTCGCCCGGCCGTTCGCGCTCGATGGGCACCACGTCAATATCAGCATCTGCATCGGCTCCGCGACCGCGCCTCTCGCCGGAACGGAGGCCGATGAACTGATCCGCAAGGCCGATCTTGCGCTGTATCAGGCCAAGGCCGACGGGCACGGCGCGCATCGCTGCTACGAGCCGGGCATGAGCCAGCGACTGCAGGCGAAGCGGGGACTTGCGGACGAGCTGCGCAACGCGCTCGCCAACCATGAACTGGAACTGCATTACCAGGTGCAGGTCGATCTGGCCACACGCCAGACGATCGGATTTGAAGCCCTGCTGCGCTGGCGCTCGCCGACACGGGGGCAGGTGCCGCCCTGCGAGTTCATCCCGATCGCCGAGGAGACGCGCCTGATCATGCCGATCGGCGAATGGGCCATCCGCCAGGCCTGCGCCGACGCCGCTACCTGGCCAGACGGCGTGACCGTCGCCGTCAACATCTCGGTCGTGCAGTTCAGGAGCGACGCACTGGTCCCGAGCATTCAGCACGCGCTGGCCGAATCGGGACTGCCGCCGCACCGCCTGGAGATCGAGATCACCGAGAGCACCCTGCTGCAACAAAGCGAGGAGAACCTGCGGACGCTGCACGCGATCCGCGGCATGGGCGTGCGCATCTCGATGGACGACTTCGGGACCGGCTATTCCTCGCTGAGCTACCTGCAGCGGTTTCCGTTCGACACCATCAAAATCGACCGCTCCTTCGTGAGCGGACTGGACGGCGGTGAGGGCAGCGATGCCATCGTGCGCGCCGTGTCGGCGCTGGGTGCAAGCCTGGGCATCGAGGTCATCGCCGAAGGCATCGAGACCGAGGCGCAGGCGGCGCAGGTCCAGGCCGAAGGCTGCCGCCGGGGCCAGGGATATCTGTTCAGCAAGCCGCGTCCTGTCGCTGAACTGACACCGCTGCTGCAGACCGCCGCCCGCGGTGGCGCGCCGCAGCTCAGCGAGCCGGCGGGGTGCCCATGATGCCAAATGGGATCGCCCCGCGATGCCGGCGGCCACCTCGTCGGACAGGTGCCTGATCTGCATTGGCGGCAACAGCAGTCGTGCGCCCGATGCCGGACACCGCGCGGCCTGACTGCGTACGGAACACGAAGCGGCCGCCGCCGCACGTGCGTTCGCCGCCCCGATCGCGCCGGCCATCGGGTTGGCAGGATTGTCAGCGAAGCCAGCCAGAGCATACCCGCTCGCTATACTGGCGATAGAAATGTCATCGTCGGCGCAAGATGGGCGCGCTCCCCTGGCGTTCCGCCCGATGTAGTGTCCTGGTCACGAGCAAACGTGGCCACTCAGAACGAAGACGCCTGGAGGAAACCCATGGCTGAGCTCCCTCGCCGCCTCGTGCTGGGCGGAACGGCAGCGCTCACTGCGATCGGGACGCTGCGCCGCGCCCGGGCGTACGCGGGCACGCCGTTGCGCATCGGCGTACTGAACGATCCGAACGGTCCGTTCGCCGACAACGGCGGAATCGGTTGCGTCTACGCCGCGCGGCTCGCCGCGGAGGAGTTCGGCAACAGCGTCCTGGGCCGCCCGATCGAGATCATCGCAGCCGACAACCAGAACAAGCCCGACATCGCCGCCGCCATCAGCCGGGAATGGATCGACACGCAGGGGGTGGAGGCCATTGTGGACGGCGCGTCCTCCGGCGCCGGCCTCGCCATCCAGGAGGTGACGCGAGAGAAACGCAAGCTGTTCCTGATCGTCGGACCGGCAACGACGGAGCTGACCGGCCGCTACTGCTCGCCGTTCGGTTTTCACTTCGCATACGACACCTACGCGCTGGCCAAGGGCACTGCCAGCGCCGTGGTCGCCGATGGCGGCACGGAGTGGTTCTTCATCACGCCGGACTACACCTTCGGAACCGCGATGGAGCGCGATGCGTCCCGCTTCGTCCGCGCGGCCGGCGGCAAGGTGCTGGGCAGCGTCCGCCATCCGCTCGGCACTGCGGACTATTCCAGCTACTTGCTGCAGGCCCAGAGCTCGGGGGCGACGGTGGTGGCGCTCGCCAATGCCGGGGCCGACATGGAGAACTGCCTCAAACAGGCGGCCGAGTTCGGTATCGGCCGGGGCAATCAGCGGGTGGCGGCGCTGGTGACCTTCATCACCGACGTGCTCGCGGTCGGCCTGCCGGCTGCCAAGGGGCTGAACCTGACGACCTCGTTCTACTGGGACCTGAACGACGCGACGCGCGCGTGGACCAGGCGCTTCCGGGCGCTGAAGAATCGTCCGCCGACGATGCTGCAGGCCGGCGCGTACAGCAGCGTACGCCACTACCTGGAGGCGGTCAGGGCCGTCGGTTCCACCGACAGCGTCGCCGTTGCCGACAAAATGCGGGCCATGCCGGTCAACGACATGTACAACAACAACGTGACGATCCGACCGGACGGCCGGGTGCTGCACATGATGTATCTGATGCGGGTCAAGTCACCGGAGGAATCGCGATAC
>JAJZVE010001094.1 GCA_021845835.1 Pseudomonadota bacterium
GCAGCTTGCTGCGCGTCTGCACCACGTCGGCCTGCAGGTCATCGATCGCCCGCTGCTGCTCGGCCGTCACCAGCGCCGCCTTCTGGTCGCCGCGCCCGGCGCGCAGGTCGGCGAGTTTCTTCTGCGTCTGCTCAAGATGCGTCTGCAGCGCCTTCTGGGTCTGCTGGAACTGCGCGTCGGCGCGGCGCTGCATCTCGTCCACCAGCGTGAACGGGCGCGAGATCTGGCCCTTGCCGCGCAATCCGATCAGGTCGTCGCCGCCGGCGAGCGTGCCGACCAGATTGGCGAGGAACGCGCCGTTGTCGCTGAACGGGACCGCCTGTTGCTGGCCGAAGAAGTCCTGCACGCGCACCCAGAACCGATCGGCCAGGAGGTCGGTATCGCCGATCACCACCAGGTTCGCGGCCTGCTTCGTCCGTGGGATGTAGGGCGGCAGCTTCGCCGCCCGTTTCACGCCGGCGGGCAGCGCGGGCGGGCCGGAGAAGGCGGATTTCAGCACGCCGTGGATGCGCGCGCCGATCACGCGCGGCCCGCCGGACGGCTTGAAGTCGGCGAGGATGCTCGCCGGATCGGGAAACTCCCGCACCTTGGCAACCGGAATGAGGCCGGAGGCACGGCTGCTGGTGAGCAGCGGCGTGACGTCGATCTTCGCCCCCGGCTTCCTGCCGATGGCGCCGGCCGAGGCGACCGTCACCTCCGTCACGTCCGCCATCGCCGGGTCATCATGCGCGAGGCCCGCGCCGGTGACGTTGAACCACGGCAGATAGGGCACGACCTGCCCGCCGACGCGCACGCGCCACGCATTGTCCAGGTCGCCGACGACGAATTTCGGATCGAAGCGGATGCCCCAGGCATCGAACAGCTTCGGCAGGTCGCTCGCCGTGTCCTGGCGCGGCATGCCGGTGGGATCGGGCTGCGCCGCCTCCGCCTCGCTGTGCGGATCGACCATCGCCAGCAGCCGCCCGCCGCGCATCACGAACTGATCGATCGCATACAGCGTCGGCGCCTGCAGATGCTGCGCCCCGGCGACGATCAGCACCTTCACGTCGGGATCGATCGCCTGCGCGTCGGTCGGCACCGTGCGGATGCGGAAACCCTGTTCCAGTTCCTGCATGATCACCCAGGGCCGGCCACCGTCGCGGCCCGACATCATCATGCGCGGATCGCCCTGCAGCGGCAGCGAGGACATGATGCCGACCACCGGCAGCCGCGGGTCCGACAGCTCGTAGATCAGCCTGGTCAGGTCATATTCCAGGAACCGCTCGCGCTCCGCCTGGAAGAACGGGATCACGCGCTGGTCGTCGAGCAGGTTGGTGCCGACCAGGCCGAAATACACCTTCTCGCCGCCCTGGTTCAGCGGCACGCCCTGCAACCCGGCGGCCATGGCGCGATCCTCGGTGGCGCTGAACGGCACCGGATTGAAGAACGCCAGATGCAGCTTGCCGTGCGCCGCGTCCTGGTATTCGCGCAGCATGGCGCGCACGCGGTCGGCATAGGCGCCGAAGGACGGCGCGGCGGCGCCGAGCTGCCGCGAGTAGTACAGCTTCAGCGTCACCGGCTCCTTCAGCTTCGCCAGGATGCGCCGCGTGCCGGGCGAAAGCGTGTAGAGATGCTGCTGCGTCAGGTCGAGCCGGACGTTCTGCAGGAAGCGGTCGGAGAGCATGTTGGCGCCGACCAGCAGCGCGGCCACGGCGATCACGCCGATGACCGAGGACCAGAGTTTGCGCATCGTGCGTCAGTCCGCCTTGCGGTGCTCGATGATGATCGTGTTCAGGAACAGGAAGAAGCCGATCAGGGAGGCGAAATAGATCACGTCCCGCAGCTCGATCACCCCGCGGGTGAAATCCACGAACCGCTCGCCGATCGCCGCCCGTCGCACGAAGGTCGCCGCTCCCGGTGCCGCCGTGGAGATGAAATCGGTGACGACGGGGTAGGAGGCGACGGCGAACACGAAACACACCGCAAGCCCCAGCACGAAGGCGATGACCTGGTTCTTGGTCGCCGCCGACATCGCCGCCCCGATCGCGAGGAAGCTGCCCGCGACCAGCAACGCGCCCAGATAGCCGCAGGCGATCACGCCATTGTCCGGTGAGCCGAGGATGTTCACCGTGATCCAGAACGGGAAGGTCAGCGCCAGCGCGATCGCGCAGAACGCCCAGGCGGCCAGGAACTTGCCGATCACCGCCTCCGATTGCCGCAGCGGCAGGGTCAGCAGCAGCTCGATGGTGCCCAGCCGCCGCTCCTCCGCCCACAGCCGCATGGTGATCGCCGGCACCAGCAGCAGGAACACCCAGGGAATGAACGAGAAGAACGGCACCAGGTCGGCCTGGTCGCGGTCGAAGAACCCGCCCAGGTTGAAGGTCAGCACGCCCTGCAGGACCAGAAAGATGACGATGAACACGACGGCGACCGGGGTCGCGAAGTAGCCGCCGAGTTCGCGCCGCGCGACGGCGAGCGTGTTGCGCACGGAGAACATGCTCACGCCGCCCGCGCGGTCGCCGGG
>JAJZVE010000039.1 GCA_021845835.1 Pseudomonadota bacterium
GCCCATGCCGAGCACCTTCGCCCCCGCCGCCTCCAGCAGCTTGCGCTGCAGCTCGGCGATCGAGGTGCCGTAGATCGAGTCCTCGTGCTCGATCCAGACCGCAAGACCTTTCACGTCCCTGTTCAGGGCCGGGGCGATCAGGCCCTGCACCGTCTCGGCCGACGCCCGCGCGAACGCGCTCGCATCGGGCCCGGAGCGGATGAAATTCGGCAGGTCGCGCTGGGTCAGTTCCTGCGCGAGCGCGTTGGTGTCCCAGTACACCTTCTCGTGGCGCAGCGCCGCATCGCTCGCCGCGTTGGAAACGGCGCTCAGATAGGTGCCGACGAACACGTCCACCTTGTCGGCGAGCTGCTCGACCGCCGAGATGCCCTGCTGCGGATTCGCGGCATCGCCGCGCAGCAGCTCGATCTGCCGTCCGAGAACGCCACCGGCCGCGTTCGCCTTCTCGACCGCGAGTTCGTAGCCGTGGGTCACTTCGGTGCCATAAAGCGCCATCGCGCCCGTATAGGGATTGATCGCGCCGATGCGCAGCGGCGCGGCGGCGCGCACCGCCTGCAGCGGCAGGGCCGCGCCAACCGCCCCGATCCCGGCAAGCCGCAGCGCTTCGCGTCTGGACAGTTCCATGGTTTCCTCCCGTTGTTGCGGCCTTCAGCCGGCCGTGAAACGCGCGACGGCGACGCCGTGCTCCTGCTCGATGGCAAGCGTCAGTGCCTGATCGATCCGCAGCGCCTCAGGGTCATCGACGCCGACGATGTTGCTGATCAGCCGGGGCCCCTCGTCCAGTTCAACCACGGCCACCGTGTAGGGGATGCGATCGGCGAAGGCCGGATGGTACGCGACGTGATAGACGATCCAACTGATCAGCCTGCCGCGGCCGCTCGCCTGCTCCCAGGACCAGTCGGGCGCGAGACAGCGCGGGCATTCGGTCCGCGGCGGCAGCCAGGCATTGCCGCAGTGCGCGCAGCGCTGGAACGTCAGCCGCCCCTGCGCCAGCGCCTGCCAGTAGGGCACGCTCGCCGCGTCCGGCCGCGGCACCGGGAAGTCCGCCGTCTCTGCGCTCATCGTCCGGCCCTCACTGTTGGCCCAGGATCAGGGTGGCATGCGTGTGCATGATGCCGCCCTGGTTGCTGACCACGCAGAATTGCGCGTTCGGAACCTGCAGGTTCGCCGTGCCGCGCATCTGCCGCACGCCTTCCAGGACCAGTTGCAGTCCGGGCATGCCGGTCTCGGACAGCAGGCCGCCGGCGGTGTTGACCGGCAGTTCGCCACCGAACTCGATGCGCCCGCCCTCGACGAAGCGCCCGCCTTCGCCTTTGCCGCAGAAGCCGTAATCCTCCAGCGTCATCAGCACGGTGATGGTGAAGCAGTCGTAGATCTGCGCGACATCGACCTGCCGCGGCGCGATCCCCGCCATGGCGAACGCCGTCCTGGCCGAAACCGCCGCCGCGGTGGCGGTCAGGTCCGGACGCTGCGCAACCTCCCACGACGTCTGCCCCTGGCCGAAGCCCAGGATCGGCACCGGCCGCCTGACGCCGAGTTCTCTGGCGCGCCGGGCGCTCATCAGCACCACCGCGGCGCCGCCGTCGGAAACGAGGCAGCAGTCGTCCCGCCGCAGCGGTGCCGCGATCATGCGCGACTGCCGGTACTGTTCGAGCGTCAGCGGCTGACGCAACTGCGCGTTCGGATTCGCCGCACCGTGGCGGCGGCAGGCGACGGCAATGGCCCCGAGCTGGTCCGACGTGGTGCCGTACTGGCCCATGTGGCGGCGGGCGATCATGGCGTAGCCGGGCGGCACGCCGAACCAGCCGTAGATCTCGTCGTGGCCCCAGGCCTTCTCGTAGGCCTGGCGTGTGCCGCTCTTCGGATTGTCGGCGAAGGTGACGACGGCGACTTCGCACTGGCCATGCTCGATCGCCATCGCGGCAAAGGAGATCATGGCGATGTTCGCCGCACCGCCCTGGTCCCACACGCCGCCGATGCGCGGCTGCATGCCCAGCGCCTCGGCGACGGTCTGCCCGTACATGAACTCGAAAGTGGAGGTCGGGAACTTGACGAACAGACCGTCCACCGCGTCCTTCCCGATGCCGGCGTCCTGCAGCGCCGCGCGCACCGCCTCGGCGTTCATCGAGGTCGGGCTGCGCCCCGGCAGGCGCCCGAACGCGGTATGGCCGATGCCCGCGATCACCACGTTGCCGCGCATCAGATCACCCCGTCTTCTTCCAGCGCCGCGACTTCGCCCGGGCTGCGCCCCAGCCATTCGCCAAGGATCTCCGCGTTGTCGCGCCCCAGCTCGCCGCTCGGGGCGATCGGCAGCGGCGGCACGCCTTCGAACCGCAGCGGCGAGTTCGGCAGCACCACGCGGCCGTAGAGCGGATGCTCGATCCACTGCAGCGCGCCGCGCTCGTGCATGTGCGCGTCGTTGACCACGTCCACCAGGTCGCGCACCGGGGCGCAGGGCACGCGGTTGCGCATCAGCAGTTCGAACAGCTCCTGCCTGGCGAAGCGCCGCGTGAAATCACCGACCAGCGCGTCGATCTCGTCGATGTTCGCGACGCGCTCCTTCAGCGACCGGTAGCGCGGGTCGTCGGCCAGATCGTCGCGGCCCATGACCTTGATCAGCGACTTCCAGTGCGTCTCGCCGACGCAGATGATCGCGATATGGCCGTCGCTGGTCGGATAGACGTTGTACGGGGCCTCGGCCAGGCCGCCGTGACGGTTCCCGGTACGCGGCGGCGTGTCGCCGCCGGAGCCGTAGAACAGGCCGAGATTGGAACTGAGCGAGGCATAGACCGCCTCCTGCATCGACACTTCCACCAGCCGGCCCACGCCGGTGCGTTCGCGTTCGTAGAGCGCCGTGACCAGCGCGCCGTACAGATGCACGCCGCCGAAGAAGTCGCACAGCGCAGGCCCGGCCTTGACCGGAGGCCGGTCGGCGAAGCCGGTCACGCTCATGACCCCGGCCATCGCCTGCACCGTCAGGTCCATCGCCGGGTAGTCCCGGTTCGGTCCGGACAAGCCATAGCCGGAGCCGGACGCATAGATCAGGCGCGGGTTGTGCTGGCGCAGCACGTCGTAGCCGAGACCGAGCCGCTCCATCGCTCCGGGCGCGAAATTCTCCACCAGCACGTCGCCGCGCCGCACCATGTCGATCAGCAGGGCGCGACCGCGCTCGTCCTTGAGGTTCAGGGTCACGCAGCTTTTGTTGGAGTTCAGCATGGCGAACGGCAGCGCCGCGCCGCCGACCACGCTGCGTCGGCGCAGGTGCTCGCCGCCCTTCGGTTCGATCTTGATGACGCGCGCACCCGCCATTGCCATCAGGAAGGTGCAGTAGGGGCCGTTGTAGATCTGCCCCAGGTCGATGACGGTGATGCCCTGTAACGGGTAGGCGCGCGATTCCGGCATGGTCACTTCCCCTGGAACCTGGGCGGCCGCTTCTCCGCGAAGGCCGCCGGACCCTCGCGGGCATCGTCGCTGAACTGCAACATGCGGTTGATCATCTGTTCGATCCGCAGGCCGGTGCCAAGATCGACGTCGCGGCTGCGCAACGCCAGTTCCTTGGTCGCCTGCACGGCGAGCGGGGCATTCGCCGCGATGCGCCGCGCATAGGCAAGCGCCGTCGCCATCACCTCGCCGGCCGCCACGACCCGGTTCACCAGCCCCCAATGCGCCGCGGTGGCAGCGTCGATCGCATCGCCGGTAAGCAGCATCTCCATCGCGATCGCGTGCGGCAACTGCCAGATCGCCCGCTGGGTGCCGCCGTTCCCGGCCACGACGCCGCGCTTCACCTCGGACAGGCCGAACGTCGCATGTTCGGCCGCGACGCGGATGTCGGTGGCGAGCAGCAGCGTCATGCCGCCGCCGAGGCACAATCCGTTTACGGCGGCGATCACCGGCTTCCACACTTCGAGGCCGCGGTTCAGCAGCTGATCCCGCTGGGTCAGCCACATCTCGGGCAGCTCCGCCGGCCGGGTCAGGAAGCTTTTGATGTCGGCCCCGGCCGAAAATGCCCGGTCGCCGGCGCCGGTCACCACCGCGACGCGGATCGCCGGGTCGTCGCGCACGCGACACCATGCCGCCGACAGCGCCTTGTAGTGCTCGGCGTCCATCGCGTTCAGCCGCTCGGGCCGGTTGATCGTGATGCTGGCGATGCCTTCGGCGACCTCCACGTCAATCGTCATGTCAGCCGCTCCTTCGCTGCCCGCCGAGCAGATGGCGGGCGAGCACCATGCGGTGCACCTCCGACGGTCCTTCGCCGATCCGCTTGATGCGCAGTTCGCGGTACCAGCGTTCCAGCGGCATCTCCTGCGCCACCCCCATGCCGCCCAGGATCTGGATGCAGCGGTCCACCACCCGTCCCGCCGTCTCGGTGCCGAACACCTTGCAGGCCGATGCATCCACCTTGATGTCGTGGCCCGCGTCGCCCCGCGCCGCGGCCTGATGGACCAGCATGCGCGCGGCCCGCAGCTCGATCTCGGAATCGACGATCATCCACTGGATCGCCTGCCGGTCCGCCAGCTTCGCCCCGAACGTGGTCCGCTCGCGCGCCCATGCGATGGCGATCTCCAGCGCCGCCTGGGCGATGCCGATCGTGCCGGCGGCATACGGCGGACGCTCGTGCACCAGCCAGGTCTCGGCCAGGGCAAAGCCCTGCCCTTCCTCGCCCAGCCGGTTCTCCACCGGGACTTCGTAGTTCTCGAAATGCAGCTCGTACGGATAGTACGAGCGGATCACCGGAATCGGCCTGACCGTCAGACCCGGCCGGTCCTTGTCGATGATGAACGCGCTGATGCCGTCGCGTCCCTTGCCGGGGCCGGTGCGCGCGAACAGGATGCCCCATTTCGCCTGGCCGGCACCGGAGATCCAGATCTTGGTGCCGTTGACGATGTAGCGGTCGCCCTTGCGTTCGGCGCGGGTCGCGATCGCGCGGCCGGGGTCGGAACCGCCGCCGGCTTCGCTGATCGCGACGAAGGTCTTTTCCCCGGCCGCCGCGGTCGGAATGGCGTATTTTTCGATCTGTGCCCGCGTGCCGCGGTAGATGATGTTCGGCGGGTCGAAGCCGAACGCGCCGCAGGCCGGGATATAGGCGCCCATCCGGCACTTGGCCGCTTCCTCGGCCACCACGCACTGGCCGAGCAGGCTGAGCCCGGCTCCGCCGTAGTCGGCGGATGTCTGCACGTTCCACAGGCCGAGCGCGCGTGCCTTGGCCTGCAGTTCCTTCAACTGGTCCGCCGGCAGCGTGTAGGCGTCGTGCGAAAGCCGGTCTTCCAGCGGCTTCACTTCCTGCGCCATGAAGCGGCGCACGGTGCCCTGGAGCATCTGCAGCTCTTCAGGAAGTTCCCAGCTACTCGCGTCCATCTGATGTCCTCGCAAGATATCCGCTGATGCTCAGTCGTGCCGCTCCGCCCGCAGCGCCGCCCGCCGCTGCTGCGTCCGTTCCGCATCGACGCGGTGGCGCGGGCGCCCGGCGCACTCGCCCACCTGGCGGATCACCGCGCCGTAGCTGGATTCCGCTGTCGCCGGGCTGATGTAGCCGAGATTTAGGTCGTTCTCGATGTCTTCCGGTTCGCGCAGGAGCGGGTCGCCGAAACCGCCGCCGCCGGGAGAGGCCAGGCGGATCGAATCGCCGGGCCGCAGCATCTGCTTTTCCTGCTTGCTGCGCAGTTCCGGCGCCCATTCGGCGTCGCCGGTGCGGAACGTGACGCGGCTCGGCCACGCCGGTCCGCCGCCGGCGATGCCGAACGGGGCATGATCGACGCGATCGCCGAGCACCGAGACGATGCAGTCCGACGTCATCCGGATCGCGTACTCCGTGCCGCAGCCGCCGCGGTGCCAGCCCGGCCCTCCGGAGTCCTCGCGCATCCGGAAATACTCGAATTGCAGCGCGAAGCGATGTTCGGACATCTCGATCGACATGAAGTTCGCCATCGATTGCGGCGAGGTGGCATTCACCAGGCCATCGGTCGCGCGCGTGGCGCCGTGGCCGCCGGGGTAGGGAAAGACCGCGACGAAATACTTGCCCGTCCGCGGATGCATGCCGCTCACCGTGGTCACGCCGGTAGTGCCGAAGAACGCCGCCGGCACGCGGTCCGGGATCGCCTGCGCCAGCGCGCCGAACATCACGTCGATGACCTGCCCCACCACTTCCAGGTAGCCGCCGACCGCGGTCGGATATTGGGCGGACAGCAGGGTCCGTTCCGGCACCGTGAAGCGCACCGGGCGGAAGGTGCCGCCGTTCACCGGCACGTCGGGGAAAATGTGTTTCAGCGCGACGTAGCAGGCAGAGAGCGTCGTGTTGCGGGACATGTTGATCGGCCCGCGCGTCGCCGCCGCGGTGCCGGTGAAGTCCACATGCATCTCCTCCCCCGCCACCGTGATCGTGACGGCAAGCGCCACCTTCTCGTCGGTGATCCCGTCGTTGTCCAGCCAGTCGGTGAAGCGATACGTCCCATCCGGAATTTCGGAAATGTAGGACCGCATCTGGCGCTCGGAGCGGGCGATCATCTCGTCCAGGCAGGCGGACAGGGCCGCCGTGCCGTATTTTCTCACCAGCGCGTCCAGCCCGCGCCGCCCCACGGTGAAGACGTTGCTCATCGCCGCGAGATCGCCGCCGATCTGGTCGGGCAAACGGACGTTGGCGGTGAACATGCGCACCAGCGCGGTGTTCAGCTTGCCGCCCTCGTAGAGCTTCACGGGCGGGATGATGATCCCTTCCTGGTGGATCTCCTGCGCCTTGGGGGCCCAGCCGCCGGGGACGTTGCCGCCGATGTCCATCCAGTGCCCGGTACTCGCCATGATGGCGAAAAGCTCGTCGCCGACGAAATACGGCGCGATCAACTGCACGTCCTGCAGATGGCTGCCGCCGACATACGGCTCGTTCAGCACCCATACGTCGCCGGGCCGGAAGCCGCCCTCTGCCGCGGCAAGCCGCAGCACGTTCTGGACGGTGAACTGCATGTAGGCCAGGAACACGGGCAGGCCGTAGCGCCCCTGCGCGATCGTCTCTCCCGTCTTCGGGTGGAATATGCCGTGCGCGCAATCGTTGGTTTCGGAAATGATCGGCGAAATGGCGGCGTGGATCAGGTGCAGGTCCATCTCGTCCGCGATCTGCTCCAGGCTGCCGCGGACCACGGCAAGGGTCACCGGATTCATCAGCGGACCTCCACGAGCAGATTGCCGCGGTCGTCCACGCGAAACGCCATGTCGGGCTCGATCACCGTCGTGGTGTCGCTCTGCTCGATGACGGCAGGCCCCTCCAGGCGGCACCCGGCCGGCAGATCCTCGCGCCGGTAGATGGGCGTGTCGTGCCAGTTCCCGAAATAAACCGGGCGGCGCGTCGGCGGCCGGGGGCGGCGCGCGTCCGAAAGGGGGCCAGGCTGCTGCAGCCCCGCATTGCGCCGGCCGGTCACGGTCGTGCGGAGGTTGACCAGCATGACCGCGATGTCGCCCAGCGTGTTGCCAAATTCGCTGCGATAGACCTCGTTGAACGCCTCCGTCATGCGTCGGAGGGGCCACCCCGGCTCGATCGGCACGCGCAGCGCATGGATCTGGCCGGCGTACGCCATATCGGCCGTATGCACGGCGTCCACCCGGTCCACGCGCACGTCGCTGCGTCGCAGCTCGGCTTCGCCTTCGGCGCGCTGGCCGGCAAGAATTCCGGCCACCGTCTGCGCATCGAGGCTTGCCAGCGGCTTCTCGACGGTCTGCGAAAAGTCGAACCGCAGATCCGCCATGGCACAGCCCATCGCGCAGAGCACGCCGGGATACAGCGGCACCAGCATGGCCCGCACACCGACCTCGCGGATCAGCGCGCCGCCATGCATCGGGCCGGCGCCGCCGAAGGCGACCAGCACGAAGTCCTGCGGGTCGAGGCCGCGTTCGACGGAGAGCAGCCGGATGCGCCCCGCCATACGCTGGTTCACCACCGCCAGGATCGCCGCGGCGGTCGCTTCCACGCCCAGCCCGAGATCGGCGCCGAGATCGGCGATGGCCCGCCGCGCGCCCGCCACGTCCAGGCCGACGCCGGAGCCGGTCATCCGGCTGTCCGGGTTGATCCGTCCGAGCACCAGATTGGCGTCGGTCACGGTCGGTTCCGTGCCGCCGCGCCGGTACGCGACGGGGCCCGGCACTGCGCCGGCGCTGCGCGGCCCGACCTGCAGCATGCCGCCGCGATCCACGCTCGCGATGCTGCCGCCGCCGGCGCCGATCGTATGCACGTCGATCATCGGCAGGCGCAGCGGAATGCGGAAGTCGAGATTCGTCAGGTCGGCAACCTTCGGCTGCCCCGCGACGACCACCGCGACATCGAAACTGGTGCCGCCCATGTCGGCGGTGATCACATGGCTGAAGCCGGCCTCGGCCGCGATTCGGGCCGCCGCCGTGACGCCCGCCGCCGGCCCGGAGCGGACGATGTGGGCGGCACGGGCGCCGAGCCGGCTGAGCGGCGCGAGGCCGCCGTTCGACTGCATGATCAGCACGTCGCGCGCATGACCCGATGCCGAAAGGCGCTGGCCGAGATTGCGTGCGTAGCGGGACACCAGCGGCTGCAGATAGCCCTGCACGACCGCCGTGCTGGTACGCTCGAACTCGTAGTACTCGCGCAGTACCTCGGTCGAGGTGACGATCTCCCAGGCGGGATTGATCTCCGCCAGGATCGCCTTCGCCCGCGTCTCATGCGCCGGGTTGGCGTATGCGTGCAGGAACGAGATCACCACGGACTCGGCATCGCAGTCCTGCAGCGCCGCGCCGAGGCGCCGCAACCCGGCCTCGTCCAGCGGCACCAGCACCGCGCCGGTATGGTCCAGCCGCTCGCGCACCTCGAAGCGCAGGTCGCGCGGCACCAGCGGATGGTGCACGCCGGTCAGGCCATACATGTGCGGCCGGTCGCGCCGGCCGAGTTCGAGCACGTCGCGAAATCCCGCCGTCGTCACCAGCACGGTGCGCGCGCCGCGCCGCTCGATCACGGCATTGGTCGCGATCGTGGTGCCGTGCAGCAGCGCCGTCAGGTCCGCCGGACCCAGCTCCGCCGCGCGCAATGCGGCAAGCAGCCCGTCCGACGGGTCCTGCGGCGTGGACGGCACCTTCAGCACGATCAGCGGTCGGCCGGCGTCGCCGGAGTAGAACAGGTCGGTGAATGTTCCGCCCACGTCGATGCCGACGGCTCCGCCCATCAGTTCGCCCCTTCCTGCGATGCCCGGTGCAACTCGTCCGCTTCCGCCCGGCGCCGCACGTTGTCCGCATAGGCGCCGACATGCCGTGCCATGCGCCGCGCCGCGGCATCGGCGTCGCCGCCGCGGATCGCGTCGGTCACGCGGCGATGCGCCCGGATCACCGCGGCGCGAACCTCGTCGGAGTTGAAGTTCTCCAGGTCGGTGCCGGCGTGCAGCGCGTCCGAAATCGCCGCCATGAACGCCGCCAGCAACTCGTTCTGGCTCGCCCGCGCCACCGCCAGATGCCATTCCAGGTTGGCCTGGAGGAACGCGGGAAGGTCGTGGTAGCTCGCCTCCAGCCGGCGCTGCAGCTCCTCCAGGGTGCCGAGACCCTGATCGGTTCGCCGCAGGGCGGCCAGCCGTGCGCATGTCGGCTCCAGCGCCTCGCGCGTTTCCAGGAGCGAGCGGAACAGAACCTTCTGGCCGCGGATGAACAGGTTCACCGACCTGGCCACCACCTCCTGCGTCGGCCGGCGCACCGCCGATCCGCCGTTGCGGCCAAGCCGCGTCGAAATCAGCCCTTCGATGTCGAGAATGCGCAGGGCTTCGCGCACCGAGGCACGGGACAGACCGGATTGCACCGCCAGTTCGCGCTCGGTCGGCAGCGGATCGCCCTCGCCGATCTCGCCGGCGAGAATGCGCTCACGCAACTGCGCCGCGAGCAGTTCCGATGCCTTGGCAACATGGACCGGGCCAACCGAGACATTTGGCGGGCCTGGCGCCGCTGACATGTTTCCCCCAGCATCGAAGCGCAGCTTTACGCTGCCGGGGAAACCTTACGGCCATAAGAAATGGTCGTCAACAAAAAAGGCCTGACCATTTAGAAGATCTTCGCACACCGGTGCGCGCACGGCCCTAAGCCACTCGCCTGCGGGCGGACGGGGCGCCGCAGGCCGAAGCCTGCTCCGTCCATCGCACCCCGGGCAGCCCCCCTGGACCGGGCACGCAGCGGCGGCACGGTTGCCGCCCTCGGACCGAAGTGCGGAACAAGCTTTCAAAAAAGCGTTTGTTGCATCACCACGCCTGGGTTAGCATGCAGTCATCGAGGGGAGGGACGACACAGGCAGGCGCCCGCGACCGGCAGGTTCACCTGCAGCGGGACGCAGCAACCGCCGCCGGCCGCCCGGGCAGCCGGCCGCCGCTCCCGTTGACGGCTGACCGGACGTTTCCGCATCTGCACAGGCAGCGAGGGATCAAGTGAGAACCATGGGAAAGACGGCGTTGGCGCTACTGACGGCGCTGCTGATCGCGGCGCCGGCGGAGGCCGATGTGCTGAAGCTGGGAGTGGTAAGCGCCCTCAGCGGGCCAGGCTCGGAATGGGGCCTGGCGGTCGATGGCGGCGCCCGCATCGCCGCAAAGGAAGTGAACGATGCCGGCGGCCTCAAGATCGGCGGCAAGACCTACACCGTCGAAGTCATCTCCTATGACGACAAATACAAGGCCGCCGACGGCGTCACGGCGGCGACCCGGCTGATCGAGCAGGACGGCATCAAGTACATCTTCGGCCCGCTCGGTTCCGCGTCCATGCTGGCGGTGAAGCCGCTTTACGAGCAGAACGACGTGCTGGCGCTGGTGGACAGCTACAGCAGCAAGGTCATCGACAAGGATACCAGGCACATCTATCGCGTGCTGCCGACGACCCGCGAGTTCGACGAGCCGATCATCGAGTGGGTGAAAGCTCACAAGCCCGGACTCAGCAAGGTCGCGGTGATCTCGCCGAACGACGACACCGGCTGGGAAAGCCAGGCGATGCAGAAGGAATACTACGGCAAGGCCGGCTACAAGATTGTTGCCACCGAGCTGTTCGAGCGCAGCCTGCGCGACTTCCAGCCGCTGCTGACGCGCGTGCTCGCGGCCGGTCCCGATATCATCGAACTCGACACCACGCCGGCGCCGACCGCCGGCCTGATGATCCGGCAGGCGCGCGAACTCGGCTACAAGGGCCAGTTCGTGAAGATCGGCGGTCCCGGCGTCCCGGAAATCATCAAGGCCGCGGGCGAGAAGTTCGCCGACGGCACGATCGTGTATGTCGCCGCTGACGCCGCCGACCCCAAGTACGCGGCGCTGGAAAAGGAATACGCCCGCATCCATACTCCGCCGATGAACTCGTTCAACGTGTTCTTCTACGACGCCGCGCATATGCTGTTCGATGCCATGCGCAATGCCGGCACCGTCGATGACGTGGGCAAGGTGCGCACCGCCCTTGAGCACTTGACGCCTTACCACGGCATGCAGGGCGTGTTGACCTGGACCGGCAAAAGCACCTACGGATCGGACCATCAGTTGCTGGTGCCGATCTTCGTCGGCGTGATCGAAAACGGCAAGGAAAAGGTGATCGGCAAGCTGGGCCAGTAGGCCCGGAACCGGCGTCGGCCACCGGTCCGTATCGGCCGGTCGGCCGGCGCCGCCCACCTTATGGGTTCGGACGTCGGAATTCGTCATGCAGATTGCGCAGATACTTTCCAATGGCGTGACCTCTGGGCTGGTCTATGTGCTCATGGCCCTCGGCTTCACGCTGATCTTCGGCATCATGCGCGTGGTGAACTTCGCCCATGGCGAGCTCTATATGCTCGGCGGCTTCGTCGTTTTCGTCCTGTTCGGCACGTTCGGCTGGAATTACTATCTGACGGTGGTCGTGGCGGCGGTTGCCGTCGGCCTGTTCGGTGCCGCGCTGGAGCGCCTGTTGCTGCGGCCTTTCATCGGCCGCGAACTCAACGGCATGATCATGGCGCTCGCGATCGCCATCACGCTGCGGGCCGCGGCGGCCATCGTGTTCGGTCCCGACGAGCAGTCGGTGCCGCGGCCGGTGAGCGGTGTGCTCAACCTTGGCGTCGCGGTCGTGCCCTATGACCGCCTGGTGGTCGGCGGCCTCACGCTGCTGATCCTGGCTGCGTTCTGGGCGTTCCTGCAGTTGACGCGCTGGGGCCTGGCGATGCGTGCCGTGGCCCAGGACGCCGAAATCGCGGCTTTGCAGGGCGTGCGGCCCAACCTCATCCATCCGCTTGCCTTCGGAATTGGCGGTCTGCTTGCCGGCAGTGCTGGCGCGCTCATGGCGCCGATCTACACCATCTTCCCCTATATGGGCGAACTGCCGATGCTGAAGGCGTTCGTCGTGGTCATCCTCGGCGGGCTGGGCAGCATCCCCGGCGCCGTGCTCGGCGGCATGCTGCTCGGCCTCGTGGAGTCGTTCGTCGCCACCATGTACAATACCACTGCCGCGACCATGGTCGGGTTCGGACTGGTCATCCTGATCCTGATCGTCCGGCCGCGCGGCCTGATGGGAAGGGGCGCATGAAGCGCAGTGCGGCGGTCGTCGTCCTCGCGGCGCTGGTCGCCTGGCCGTACGTGTTCGACCGGCCATTCTTCGTCCATATGGGCGTGATGGTGGCGCTGTGGGTGGTGCTGGCGCTGTCGATGAACCTGATGCTGCGCATCGGACAGTTGTCGTTTGCCCATGGCGCGTTCATGGGCCTCGGCGCCTACGCCTCCGCGCTCGCCACCATGCGCCTCGATGTCCCGTTCCCCGTGGCCTTCCTGTCCGGCGGCGCCGTCGCGGCGCTCGCCGCCGGGATCGTCGGGCCGATTTTCCTGCGCATCCGCGGGGTCTATTTCGCGCTGCTCACCTTCGCGTTCGGCGAGGTGGTGGTCCTGACGTTCGTCGAATGGGTCGGGGTGTTCGGCGGCAGCAATGGCCTGTTCGGCATTCCGCGGCCGGATCTGATCGGCTACCGCCTGACCACGAAGCCGTCGCTCTACCTGTTCGCTCTCGCCTTCGCCGTGCTCGCGTTCGCCGCCGTGCGCGCCATCTACCGAAGCGAGCTGGGCGCGGTGATCGGCTCGCTCGATGAGAACGAGATGCTGACGCGGTCTGTCGGGATCGACGCCGCGCGCTATCGTCTCGCCGTGTTCTGCACGAGCGCCGCCCTGGCCGGCTGGGGCGGCGCCTTCTATGCCCATTATCTGACCTTCATCTCGCCGGAGGCATTCGGATTCTGGACGTCGGTCAACATGGTGGTGATCAACGTGCTGGGCGGCATTGCCTCGCCCTGGGGGCCGGTGCTGGGCGCCCTGCTGCTGGTGCCGCTGCCCGAGTTCCTGCGCGACGCAAGGCAATACCAGGTGCTGCTCTACGGCGTGCTGCTGATGCTGTTCCTGCTGTTCCTGCCGGACGGCCTGACCGGCCTCGCGCGGCGGTGGTGGCGTCGGGGCAGCAGTGGCGCGCGGGCCGCGCCCGCCGCTGCCGGCCGCGTCGCCGGGGCCGTGACGACGGCGGAAGACAACGGCAGGGCGGCATGAACGACCCCATGATCGAGGTTGCCGACCTGTCGCGGCATTTCGGCGGCGTGCGGGCGGTCAGCGAGGTGAGCTTCACCTGCGGCCGCAACGAGATCCTGGGCATCATCGGCCCCAACGGCGCCGGCAAGACCACGCTGTTCAACCTGATCACCGGCACCATTCCGGCCAGCAGGGGACGCATCCGCTTCGATGGCCGCGACATCACCGGCCACACCCCGGACCAGGTCGCCCGCCTCGGTCTGGTCCGCACCCTGCAGGCGGCCACCATCTTCCGGCGCGAGACGGTGCGCGAGAATTTGCGCCGCAGCGCCATCTTCGGCCATATCGGCCGCCCGTCGTGGTTCTTCCGCAGCGGTCGCCGCGAGGCGGCGAAACGTGCCGCGGCGCGGGCCGGGTCGCTGATGGATTTCCTCGGCCTCGCCGACGTGGCCGGGCAGATGGGCGGCACGCTGCCATACGGCAAGCAGAAGATTCTCGGCGTCGGCATCGCACTCGCGGCCGGTCCGAAGCAGCTCCTCATGGACGAGCCGGCGGCCGGGCTCAATCCCAACGAGACCCGTGGCATGGGCGTGCTGATCTCGCGCATCCGCGCCGAATTCGGGATCGGTGTCGTGCTGGTCGAGCACGACATCGGCATGGTCTGCCGCATCTGCGACCGCGTCGTCGTGCTCAATTACGGCCGCCTCATCGCCGACGGCAGCCCCGATCGGATCCGCGCCGATCCCGAGGTGATCGAAGCCTATCTGGGAGGCGACGTTGAGGACGCTTGAAGTCAGGGACCTTCGCGTCACCTACGGCAACGTCGTGGCCGTCGATGGCGTCAGCATCCGGCTGGACGAGGGCAGCGTGGTCTGCATCCTGGGCGCCAACGGCGCCGGCAAGTCGTCGCTGCTGAAATGCATCGTCGGACTGGTGCCGCCGGACGGCGGCCGGGTGCTGTGGGACGGCGAGGACGTCACCGGCAAGCCGGCGAACGAGATCACGCGCCGCGGTATCACTTTGTCACCGGAGGGACGGCGTCTGTTCCTGGACCTCACGGTGCGGGAGAACCTGCTGATGGGCGCCTATCTACG
>JAJZVE010000040.1 GCA_021845835.1 Pseudomonadota bacterium
TCCGATCTCTATCTGCGCCGTGACCAGTTCTGGGGCAGCTTCACCGGCGAGGCGGTGAACTGAGGCCGTGACGCCGGCCGCCCCCGCAGCTATCCTGCGCGGCATGGGAGAAAACACGACCGCACCGCTGCCGGAGGACCGGCCGCGCGCCATGCACGATCTGGGCGGCGTCAGCCGCTTCCTGTGCGAACCGGTGGACACCGCCCCGCACGCGCTGACCGAATTCGACCGCACGGTCGATGCGCTGCGCCAGGTGCTCGGCATCAAGGGCGTGATGAGCGTGGACGAGCTGCGCCGCGGCATCGAGGCGCTGCCGGAGCACGAGTATTTCGCATTGTCCTACTACCGGCGCTGGATCCGGGCCATTTCTGCAACCATGTTGCGTAAAGGCGTGTTCAGCGAGGCCGAGCTGCGCGAGGCGCTGGAGGACACGGCATGACGCTCGCCGGGGGAACGCGGGTGCGGGTGCGCGACGACTGGCCGGAGACGCGCGGCCCCTGCCACATCCGCACGCCGCACTACCTGCGCGGCCGCACCGGACGGGTGGTGCGGCATCTCGGCGACTTTCCCAACCCCGAGGACCTTGCCTTCGCCCGCCCGGCGGCGCGGCGCCCGCTGTATCACGTCCGCTTCGACCAGCCTGCCATCTGGCACCAGGGCCGGCCGGGCGACACCGTGCTGGTGGAGCTGTTCGGGCACTGGCTGGAGGAGGTCTGACCGTGGCGCAGGACGCGGACGAACGCCTGCTGCGCGCCGTCACTGACCTGCTGGCGCGCAAGGGCATCACCTCGGCGGACGAGATCGCCGGGCAGATGCGCCTGACCG
This sequence comes from Pseudomonadota bacterium, assembly GCA_021845835.1. Next base: position 826 of record JAJZVE010000040.1, read on the forward strand.
ACGCCGCCTCGCCCGGCCAGGGCGCGCGCATGGTGGCGCGGGCGTGGTGTGATCCCGAGTACAAGGCGCTGCTGCTGGCGGACGGCACGCGGGCGGCGGAGTCGCTTGGCATCCCGATGCGCGGCGCGCCGCCGCTCGGCGTGCTGGAGAACACGGAGGCGCTGCATCACCTGGTCGTCTGTACGCTGTGCAGCTGCTATCCGCGCGCGGTGCTGGGCTATCCGCCGTTCTGGTTCAAGTCCGCCGCCTACCGCGCCCGTGCCGTGCGCGACCCGCGCGGGCTGCTGGCGGAATTCGGCACCGTGCTGCCCGACGCGGTGCGCGTGCAGGTGGTGGACAGCACCGCGGACTACCGCTGGATGGTGCTGCCGTTGCGCCCCGCCGGCACCGATGGCTGGGACGAGGCGCGGCTCGCCGCGATCGTGCGCGAGGGCGACATGATCGGCGTGACGCGGGTCGCGCCCTGATCCGCGCGCTGTTTGCGCTGGCGCTGCTGCTGCTGGCGGCGGCGGCGGCGGCGGCCCGCGCGGCGTCGCCGCCGGCGGTCGAGGGCACGCGGTTCATGGTGGTCTCTGCGCACCGCCTCGCCTCCGAAGCGGGGGCGGCGGTGCTGCGCGCGGGCGGCAACGCGGTCGATGCGGCGGTCGCGGTCGGCTATGCGCTCGCGGTGGTCGATCCGTGCTGCGGCAATATCGGCGGCGGCGGGTTCCTGACGCTGCACCTGGCCGACGGCCGCGACATCTTCCTCAACTTCCGCGAAACCGCACCGGGCGCCGCGACCGCGGGCATGTATCTCGATGCGCAGGGCAACGTCATCCCCGGCGCCAGCCTGTCCGGCTGGCGCGCGGTGGCGGTGCCGGGCACCGTGCTCGGCCTGGACACCGCGCTGCGGCGCTTCGGCACCCTGCCGCGCGCGCGCGTCATGGCGGCGGCCATTGACCTCGCGCGCGACGGGTTCGTGCTCGGGGCCGGCGGCGCCGATCTGCTGGCGCGCGCGGCCGACCGGCTGCGCGCCGACCCGCAGGCGGCGCGCGTGTTCTTCCGCCCGGACGGCGCCGTGCTGCGGCAGGGCGACCGGCTGGTCCAGCCGGCGCTCGCCGACACGCTCGCCGCCATCGCCGCAGCAGGGCCGGATGCCTTCTATCGCGGCCGTATCCCGCAGGCGGCCGCCGCCGCCGCGGCGGCCGGCGGCGGCATCCTCGCCGCAGCGGATTTCGCCCGCTACACGGTGACGGAGGGGGCGCCGGTGCGCTGCAGCTTTCGCGGCTGGCTGTTCCTCTCCGCCGCCCCGCCGTCCTCCGGCGGCGTGACGCTGTGCGAGATCCTCGACATCCTCGACGGCTACGACCTCGGCGCGATGGGGTTGCATTCGGCGCAGACGGTGCATGTGATGTCCGAGGCCATGCGGCAGGCCTATCTCGACCGCAACACCGAACTCGGCGATCCCGCCTTCGTGCGCAACCCGGTCGGCCGGCTGCTGTCGCCGCGCTACGCGGCCGCCCTGCGCGCGCGGATCGGCCCGCGCGCCACGCCCTCGCGCGCGCTCACGCCCGGCACGCCGCCGCACGAGCGGGCCGAGACCACGCACTTCTCCGTGCTCGACGCGGCCGGGAATGCGGCGTCCGTGACCTACACCATCAACGGCGCGTTCGGCGCCGGCGTGATGGCGCCCGGTGCGGGGTTCCTGCTCAACGACGAGATGGACGATTTCACCGTCAGGCCCGGTGCCGCCAACATGTTCGGGCTGGCGCAGGGGGCCGCGAACGCGATCGCGCCGGGCAAGCGCCCGCTCTCCTCGATGGCGCCGACCATCGTGATGCGCAATGGCCAGGTGGCGCTGGTGCTCGGCTCGCCCGGCGGCGCGCGCATCATCACGACGGTGCTGGAGACCGCGCTGAACATGATCGTGTTCGGACTGCCGCCGCAGGCTGCGGTGGACGCGCCGCGCTTCCACCAGCAATGGCTGCCGGACGAGATCTTCGCCGAGCCGGGGACGCTTTCGCCGGACACGGCGGCGGCGCTGCGCGGGATGGGCTATGCGATCGACACGCAAGCGCCCTGGGGCGCGGCGGAACTGATCGCGCTGGGCAACGCCTTCGCTGCGGCCGGGCCGCCGTCGTCCGGCAATGATGCGGCGGTCGGCGCGCGCCTGCGGCCGGGCCGGCTTTACGGCGCGAGCGATCCGCGCCGCCCGGAGGGGGCAGCGGTCGGGGAATAGGTGCCACGATCAGCAGGCGCCGCCGCCAGGCGGACTTGCCCGGCTGCGCGGTACGGGCGATACCAGACGCAGCCGCAGCCCCGGAGAGACCGCATGATCCGCTTCGTTCTCGCCGCCTTGCTCGCACTGCTGCCGCTGGCGGCACGGGCGCAGACCGAGCAGCAGGCGCTGGTCGATCGCGCCACCCTGACGGTGCAGGAGATGTTTTCCGCGCAGAATGCCGGCGACCTGCTGTCGCTGCTGCGCCAGTCCAAGGGCGCGCTGGTCTGCCCGCGCGTGTTCAAGGCCGGCTTCATCCTCGGCGGCTCGGGCGGCGGCTGCGTGCTGCTCTCGCGCGGGCCGTCCGGCTGGAGCAGCCCGGCCTTCTACAATATCGGCAGCGGCAGCTTCGGCCTGCAGGCGGGCGTGCAGGACAGCCAGATCGTGTTCATGATCCTTACCGAGCGCGGGCTGCGCGCGATCCTGGACAGCCAGTTCAAGATCGGCGCCGATGCCTCGATCGCGGTCGCCACCGTCGGCGCCGGCGTCGAGGGCTCGACCACGGCGGCCCTGCGCGCCGATATCGTCGCCTTCGCCAAGACGCGCGGCCTGTTCGCCGGGATTTCCGTCCAGGGCAGCATCATTTCCTCGGATAGCGGCTGGGACAAGGCGTATTACGGCCAGCCGCTGGCGGCGCAGCAGATCGTGCTGCAGGGCGCGGGCAACAATCCCGGCACCCAGCCGCTGCGCGAGATGCTGCAGAAGTTCAGCGGCTAGCCCGATGGCCGACGGCGTCCCGTTCTGGCAGGCCAGGCGGCTGTCGGAGATGACGCGCGCCGAATGGGAATCGCTCTGCGACGGCTGCGGACGCTGCTGCCTGCACAAGCTGCGCAGCGACGACACCGGTGCGCTGTCGTTCACCAACGTTGCCTGCCGGCTGCTCGATCTCGATAGCTGCCGCTGCAGCGATTACGCGGCGCGGCGTCGCCGCGTGCCGGACTGCGTGCAGCTGTCGCCGGCGACATTGCGCGAGATCGACTGGCTGCCGCCGTCCTGCGCCTATCGCCGGCTCGCTGAGGGGCGGGGGCTGGCGTGGTGGCACCCGCTGGTCTCCGGCGATCCGGAGACGGTGCATGCGGCGGGCATTTCGGTGCGCGGGCGGGCGGTGAGCGAGAAGCGAGCCGGCCCGCTGGACCACCATATCGTCGCATGGCCGGGCCGCCCGCCGCGCGCCCGCGCCCGCCCCGAAGCGGCAGAAAAGGAGACGCAGGCATGATGCGCGACGCGCTCTATGGCGGCGTGAACGCTGCGGTGCTGACGCCGATGCGTGACGACCTCTCGATCGATCTCGACCGCATGGCGGCGCATTGCCGCTGGCTGCTGGAAAACGGCTGCAACGGCCTCGCTGTCCTCGGCACCACCGGCGAGGCGAACAGCCTCGGGGTCGCCGAGCGGATCGCGGTGATGGAAGGACTGGTGGCGCGCGGCATCCCGGCGCGCGTGCTGCTGCCGGGCACCGGCACGACGGCGATCCCCGACACGGCGCTGCTGACCACGCGCGCGGCCGAACTCGGCTGCCGCGGCGCGCTGCTGCTGCCGCCGTTCTTCTACAAGAACCCGTCGGAGGACGGGCTGTTCGCCTACTACAGCGAGGTGGTGCGTCGCGTGCCCGTCGGGATCGCGCTGTATTTCTACCATTTCCCGGCGCAGTCGGCGGTGCCGATCACCACCTCGCTGATCGCGCGGCTGCTGCACGCGCATCCCGGCCGCTTCAAGGGCGTGAAGGATTCCAGCGGCGATTTCGCCAACACCGCGGCCTACGTCCGGCAGTTCGCGCGCGACGGGTTCGAGGTCTATTGCGGCGACGACGGGGCGCTGCACGCGCTGCTGCAGGAAGGCGGCGCCGGCTGCATCACCGCGGCGACCAATGTCGGCAGCGCGGTCAGCGCCACGGTCTATGCCAACTGGGATCGCGCCGTGGGCGCGGAGGCGCAGGCGACGCTGGCGGCGATCCGCAAGGCGGTCACCTCGGTCGCGCTGATCCCGGCGCTGAAATCGCTGATGGCGCGCCACACCGGCGATGCGGCGTGGCGCAACATCCGTCCGCCGCACGGCAAGCTGGATGCGGCGGCGGAGGCGAAGCTGTTCGCGGCGTTCGATGCGGCGGGGGTGCAGTTGAAGCCGGTCGCCGCCTGACGGCGGCTGTTGCCTGCACACGCCCGCCGGCCACGTCGCGGACACACGGGGAGGGACAGGTGGAAGCGGATTTTTCGGCCGGTGCGGCGTATCTCGACGGACGGTTCATACCCCTCGGGCAGGCGCTGATTCCGATCACGGACTGGGGCTACAGGCGTTCCGATGCGACCTATGACGTGGTCGGCGTCCGGGGCGGGGCCTTCTTCCGCCTCGACGATCACGTCGCGCGGTTCCGCCGGTCGATGACCGCGCTGCGCCTGTCGCCGCCGGAAACCGACGCGCAGATTCGCGACATCCTGACGCACTGCGTGCGGCTGTCCGGCCTTCGCGAGGCCTATGTCGCGGTCGATTGCCTGCGCGGCCGTCCCAGGGCCGGTGAACCGTACCACCCCGCGCATGCGCGGAACTACCTGGCGGCCTTCGCCATCCCCTGGGTGTGGCTGATTCCCCCCGACATCCAGGCGCGCGGCGCGCACCTGATCATCGCATCGCCGCAGCGGATACCGCCCGCCTCGCTGGACCCGACCGTCAAGAACTTCCATTGGGCCGATCTGACGCGCGGCCTGTTCGAGGCCCGCGACGCCGGCGCCGACACCTGCGTCCTGCTCGACGGCGACGGCTACGTGACCGAGGGGCCGGGCTTCAACGTGTTTGCCGTCCGGGACGGCGCGGTGGCGACGCCGGACCGCGGCGCCCTGGAAGGGATCACCCGCCGGTCGGTGATGGAGCTGTGCGCGGACAGCGGCCTGCGATGCGCGGCGACCCGTCTCACCGCCGACGATCTGCGCGACGCGGACGAGATTTTCATCGCCACCACCGCGGGCGGCATCATGCCGGCGTCGCGGATCGACGGGCGCATCCTGGGCAACGACCGGCCGGGGCCGATCTCGATGCGGCTGCACGACCTGTTCTGGAAGAAGCGCGCCGAAGGCTGGCACGCCACGGCGATCGACTACGGCGCCGAGGCGCCGCGCGTCGCCGCGGCGGGGTAGTGGCCGGACGTTCGCTCCCTTTCCGTCCCCAAGGGATGGAGAGGGAGCCGAGCGCGTGATCGCCCAGGAATAGAATATCCACCCGTATTGCGATGCGTTGTCCGCCGCGCGCTGCGGCAGGCGTCCGTCCGGTCGTGCCGCTCAGGTCCGACAAGGCGCCGGGTCGGCGACGGCATCCGCGATTGGTGGAGGGGGTTGGATTCGAACCAACGTAGGCGTGCGCCAACGGATTTACAGTCCGTCCCCTTTAGCCACTCGGGCACCCCTCCGGGCCGCATCGGCAGGCTGCGACTATCGCCAACGTCGGGTGCTGTCAAACCGGGCGCGCAGGGCACGAATTGTCGTCGCGCAACGGTGCCGCTATACCGCCGAGCCATGAAGCCGCCGCATCCGCATGGCGCCCGTCCCGCCGGACATGGCCGACCGCCGCAGCCCGAGCGTGGGCCACGGGAGGGCCGGCCGCGACCCCACCAGCCACCCCCGGCACAGGCCCCGCGGCATGGGCCGGAGGCGCCGCGCGGCGCGGTGTGGCTCTATGGCACCCACGCGGTCGCCGCCGCGCTCGCCAACCCGTCGCGCCGCCTGCGCCGCCTGCTGCTGACCGAGGACGCCGAGGCCGGCCTCGCCGCGCGCCTCGCGCCGCCCTGGGCGATCGGCGCCGAGCGTGCCGAGCGTGCGCGGCTCGATCAGTTGCTCGGGCGCGACGTGGTGCACCAGGGCGCCGCGCTGCTCGCCGATCCGCTGGCGCCGCCCTCGCTCGCGCACCTGCTCGACCGGCCCGGTCCGGTGATCGTGCTGGACCAGGTGAGCGATCCGCGCAATGTCGGCGCCATCCTGCGCTGCGCCGCCGCCTTCGCCGCCGCCGGCGTGATCACGCAGGAGCGCAACGCGCCGGAGGAAACCGGCGCGCTCGCCAAGGCCGCCTCCGGCGCGCTGGAGACGGTGCCGCTGCTGCGCGCCGTCAACATCGCCCGCACGCTGGTGGCGCTGAAGGCCGCCGGCTGCTGGGTGGTCGGGCTGGACGCCACCGCCCGCACCGCACTCTCCGGCCCCGATCTGGCGCAGCGCCGGGTGGCACTGGTGCTCGGCAGCGAAGGGGAAGGGATGCGCCGGCTGACGCGCGACACCTGCGATGAACTGGCCGGCATCGCCATGCCGGGCGGCAGCCGCGCGCTCGACAGCCTGAACGTCGCCGCGGCGGCGGCGGTCGCGCTCTACGAACTGGGACGCCCGGCATGAGCGAATTCGATCCCTACGCCGCCGCCGCCGCGCTGCTCGCCAACCGCGCCGCCGGCCGCGCCGCCGGCCCGCTGCCCGCCGGCCTCGCGCCGCAGGATGCCGCGCAGGCGGCGACGACGCAGCGCGCGATGGCGGAACGGCGCGGCGCGCTGCCGGTCGGCGGCTTCAAGATCGGCGCCACCGGCCGGCGTATGCAGGCCTTCCTCGGCATCGACCATCCCTGCGCCGGCTACATGGCGGCGGCGGACATCCATGCCGCCCCGGTCGCGCTGGCCTTCGCCGGCTTCCGTGCCCCGCAGATCGAGTGCGAACTGGCGGTGCGGCTGGCGTGCGACCTGCCGCCCGGCCCGTGCAGCGCCGAGCAGGCCGCGCGAGCGGTCGGCGATCTGTTCGCGGCGATCGAGATCGTCGAGAACCGCTACGGCCCGCCGCCGATCGGCGACATCGCCGCCGTCGGCCTGCCGACCGTGATCGCGGACCAGTTCTACCACGCCGCGGCGGTGATCGGCACGCCGCCGGCGGACTGGCGCGCGCTCGACCTGGCGGCGATCGAGGGGCGGGCGGCGATTGACGGCGAGGTGCGCAACGCCGGCCGTGGCGCGGAGCTGCTCGGCCACCCGCTGCGCGGTCTGGCGTGGCTCGCAGCCAGCCCGGTCGCGGCGGCGTTCGGCGGGCTGCGGGCGGGGCAGGTGGTGCTGCTCGGCAGCGTCATTCCCTCGATCGCGCTCGACGGACCCTGCACGGTCAGCGTGGCCTTCGACGGCCTGCCCGAGGTGGTGCTGCGCTTCGCCTGAGCCTGCCAAGGCGGCGTTAACCGGCGCCGGGCAGGATCGCGCCATCCGCCGCGCGCAGCCTTCCGCGGCGTCACGCCAGGATGGCCAGAGCGGGGATGGACGCGATGTCCCCCGACTCGGATTGGGATGCACTTCCCGAACAACTGCAACTGGCGCTGGCGCAGGAAGCCATGCGCCGCGCCGCTGACACCATCGCCGGCCAGGCGGAAACGCTGGCCGGCGAGATCGAGGACGGCAGCCTCGCCGACCGCGGCGGCCCGGACGCGCTGCGTCTGCTGGCCGCCGTGGTGCGGCTTGCCGCACGGGACAAGCTGGTCCCGTGCGGCTCGGCATGACGGTCAGCCGGCGTTGTTGCCGTTCTGGCCCGCCTTGCCGGGCGCCACCGCCACGAACAGGGTGTGGCCGTCGCGGAACACGCGCAGCGCCACGGCGTGGGTCTTGTGGATCGCCTGCCGGATCGCATGCACCGCCTGCTCGGCGGAGGTGACGGGTTCGGTGCCGACGCCGACGATCACGTCGCCCTGCTGGATGCCCGCCTGCTCGGCCGGCGAGCCGGGCTGCACCTCGGCCACCGCGGCACCTTTCAGGTGCTCGGGCAGATCGAGCTGGCTGCGCAGCTCCGGGGACAGCGGTGCGAGCGCGAGGCCGACGCCCTCGCGCGGCTCGGCCGCATTGCCGGTGCCGGCGCTCTCGTCATTGGGCAGCGCGGCGACGGCGACGTTCAGGCTCCTGGGCTGGCCATCGTGCAGCACGTCCAGCTTCGCCTCGTCACCCGGTTTCACCGCCGCGATAGCGACCGCCAGGTCGCGCGGGTTGCCGATCGTCTTGCCGTTCACCTCGGTGATCACGTCGCCGGGCTTCAGCCCCACCTTGTCGGCGGGCGAATCGGGCGACACGCCGGCGATCAGGGCGCCGGCCTGCGACGGGCTGCTTTTCGGCAGGTTGAGCGCCGTTGCCATGTTCGGCGAGACGGGCTGTGCCTCGACGCCGAGATAGCCGCGCGTCACGTGGCCGCTCGTCTCCAGTTGCGCCACCACGGTCCTGACGGTGTTGGACGGGATGGCGAAGCCGATGCCGATGCTGCCGCCGCTTGGCGACAGGATCGCGGTGTTGACGCCAACGACGCGGCCGTCCTGGGTGAACAGCGGGCCGCCCGAGTTGCCGCGGTTGATCGGGGCGTCGATCTGCAGGAAGTTGTCGTACGGGCCCGAGCCGATGTCGCGCCCGCGGGCGGAGACGATGCCGGCGGTCACGCTGCCGCCGAGGCCGAACGGGTTGCCCATGGCCACCACCCATTCGCCGACCTTCACGTCATTGGAATCGCCGAGCTGCACGTACGGCAGCTTGTGCCCGGCATCGACGCGCAGCACTGCCAGATCGGTGCGCGGGTCGCGGCCGATGATCTTCGCCGGCAGCTCGGTGCCGTCATCCAGCGTCACGCTGACCGACTTCGCGTCCTTGACCACGTGGTTGTTGGTGACGATCACGCCGTCCGGATCGATGATGAAGCCGGAGCCGCGCGCCTCCACCATCTGCGGGTGCTGCGGCACCAGCATGCCGAACGGGGTCGGTGCGCCGCTTTCGTCGGCGGCGACCTGCGGCTTGAGTTCGTTCGTCACCGACACCACGGCCGGGCGCACGCGGCCGACCAGGGCGGTGAAGTCGGGCAGCATCTGTGCCGGCGCGGCCGGCAGGATGGGGGCGGGCTGCGTCGTATCGGCGAACCCGGCATGACCGGCGGCGAATCCGGCAAGCGCCGTCGTGCTCAGCAGTCCGGCGATCAGCGCGCCGCGCAGCCCGTGCGGCTTCAGGCGTGAAATGCTCATCGGCTGTGCTCCATGCCAACAAAATTCCGGACGGGGATGCCGCCGGGCGGTGCATGGATAATGAATGGTGAGCCTATCCGTTGCTGTGTCGGACGGGTGAAACTCGTGTCATCGGTCTTGGCGATACTATATGACGCAGAATTTATCTCTGTGCGCGGTTCAGTTCCGCATCGTCGCAAGGTGCCGCCGGCGCAACCGCAACGCGAAGGCGATCAGCGCCGCACCGAAGATCACCGCGTAGGCGCCGAGCCAGATCGTCAGCACGATCGCGCCGAACAGCGGCCACAGCCACAGCAGCACGCCCCAGACGATGGAGACGAGGCCGCCCAGCCCGAGCAGCCAGTTACCGTGGCCGCCATGCAGCCGAAAGGCGGCGGCGAGCATCAGCCCGCCGGTGACGATCGCCCAGCCCGCCGTGACCCACACGACGCCGAGGATCACCGCCCCCGGCGCGGCCAGCGCGAGCAGGCCGACCACGATGTCGATCGCGCCCTCCAGCAGCAGCAGTCCCCATCGCGTGTGGTGCGTGGCGGCGGCGATGGCGGCGACGATCACGAACACGCCGTCCACCAGCAGATAGACCCCGAACAGCAGGGCCAGCACGGTGACTGCCTGGACGGGCAGCAGGAAGGCGATGATGCCGAACGCGACGGCGGCGATGCCGCGGATCAGCATCGCCCACCAGTTGCGCGCCAGCGCGGCACTGCGCAGCAGCGGCAGGTCGGGCGCGATGCGGGGTGACGGCTCGCTCATGCAAGGCCTTCCTTTCCTCGCCTGTCCTCGGCGCGCGAGTGTAGCACGCCGCGGCGCCGCGGGTTGCACAACGGCGAAGATCAGGCCGGCGTGTCGTCGGCCTCCGCCTCGCCTTCCGCGGCCTGCTTGAGGCGGCGGAAGCTGCGGGCGCTGAACGGCAGCATGGCGACGTAGATCACGCCGGCCGCGGCCAGCGCCGCCCACGGGTCGGCGACCAGCAGCGCCACGAACAGTCCGGTGCCGAGCAGCAGCGGCAGCACGTATTCAGCCGGCACCTTGAAGTTCTTGAAGCTCCACACCGGCAGCGTGGACACCAGCAGCAGCGCGGCGCAGATCAGCACGACCGCGACGAAGGGCGGGAAATGCGACGCCGTGAGCAGCCAGTCCCAGCCGAGCGAGCGCGCCTCCAGCCCGACGAACAGCGGGAACAGTGCCAGCCCCGCCCCCGCCGGGGCGGGCACGCCGGTGAAGAAGTTGTACGCGTAGGCCGGGTGCGGCCCGCTATCCAGGGCGGCGTTGAAGCGGGCGAGGCGCAGCGCCATGCAGACCGCGAACATCAGGCACGGCACGAAGCCGAAGCCGCGCAGCGACTGCAGCGACCACAGATAGAGCACGATCGACGGCGCCACGCCGAAGCACAGGAAATCGGCCAGGCTGTCGAATTCCGCCCCGAACCGCGACGTGGCCTTCAGCAGCCGCGCCAGCCGTCCGTCCAGCCCGTCGATCGCGCCGGCGACGGTGATGGCGACCGCGGCGGCGCCGAACCGGCCTTCCAGGGCGAAGCGGATGGACGTGAGCCCGGCGCACAGACCGATCATGGTCAGCAGGTTCGGGATCACGCGGTTGAACGACTGCCCGCGGAAGCGCGGCCGTTGCCGCGGGCGCAGCCGCCGCCGCAGCCGTCGCACCGGCAGGCGCAGCGCGTTCGGCCTCAGCGAATGCGGCATGGTCACGCCACGCCCGGAACGCCCGCCATCACGTCGGCGATCACCGTCTCGCCGCCGATCATGGTCTGCCCCTCCGCCACCAGCGGCCGTACGCCTTCCGGCAGATAGAGATCGGTGCGGCTGCCGAAGCGGATGATGCCGAAGCGTCCGCCGGCCTGCACCGCATCGCCCTCGCGCACGTCGCAGACGATGCGCCGTGCCACCAGCCCGGCGATCTGCACCACCGCGATCTCCCGCCCGTCGGGCAGCCGGATCGCCAGCGCGTTGCGCTCGTTCTCGGCGCTCGCCTTGTCCAGGCTGGCGTTGAGGAAGCGGCCGTGACGATAGGCGATGCGCGTCACCGTGCCGTCGGCGGGGACGCGGTTCACGTGGACATCGAACAGCGAGAGGAAGATGCCGACCCGCCAGCGCGGCACCACGCCGAGGCCGAGTTCCGGCGGCGGCAGGGCGGGCGCCACCGAGACGACATGGCCGTCCGCCGGCGCCAGCAGCAGCCCCGGCCGTCCCGGCGCCACGCGCTCCGGGTCGCGGAAGAAGTAGAGGCAGAACAGCACGAACAGCAGCCCGAGCCAGGCGAGCCAGCCGGCGAGCAGCAGGCCGACGAGGAAAACGACGCCGCCGCCGATCAGGAACGGCCGGCCGGCCGGGTGCGGCGGCGCAAACAGCAGGCGGGTATTGGCGGCCAGTGACATCCCGGACCCTTAAGCGAACGCCTGCTTATGGAGAGTCCGGGGGAAGGCGGCAAGGCAGATGCGGCGGCCGGTGCCGCGCGCGCCGCCAGTACGTTTTTCGTCATGAACGAGATCAGGACCGACGGGCCGCTGCCGATCTGATCGATGCGTCGCTGCCGGGGCAGGAACGCGCCGCGAAAGCTAGCGCGACGCGGCGGACCCGGCCCCGGCCGGCACCGCGAACACCTGGCCCGGATAGATCCTGTTGGGGTCGCGGATCTGGTCGCGGTTGGCCTGATAGATCAGCGTGTAACGAGTGCCCTGACCATAGACGTGCCGCGCGATGCGCCACAGGCTCTGCCGCGGCTGCACCACCACGCGGCCGTCGCGCAGGTCGTCGGCGGCGAAGGCGGCGCGCTGGAACGGCAGTTCGGCGCGCGACAGCACCTGTCCGCGCCGGCCCAGCTCATCCGCCCGCAGCCGGTGCTCGCCGGCATCGACCGGGACCGTCGGGGCCAGCCCCCAGCGGCCTTGCGCGTCCGCCTGCGCCTCGCCCACCGGCAGGTTGTCGATATAGATCCGGACGGTGCTGCGCGGCCGGGCGGTGCCGGCGAAGCGGATCGCGCCCTTGGCGTCATAATCGACGACGCGCAGCGCCACCTGCCCGGACGGGCCGGCGGCGTCGGAGGGGACGGCGAGCAGCCGCGGCGCGGCATCCGGCGGCGCCAGCACGGCGACCGCCGCCGCGGCCTCGCGCGTCTGGTGTGCGTCGGGTGCGGTGTGGGCCGCGCGCTCCGGCACCACCAGCAGCGCCGGCGTGTCGCCCTTCACCGGGGCGGTGCCGGGCTGCTCGGCCCGCAGCGCCAGTTCCTGCCCGCCGGCGGGCAACGGGCGGTCGGGGATCACCACGAACTGCCCGCTGTCGTCCGCCTTGCCCCGGCCGACCTCGCGGCCGTTGTCGAGCAGCGCCACATCCGCGTTCGGCGCCGCGCGCCCGGCGATCACCGCCGCGCCGTCGGGGGCGACGCGCACGACGTCGAAGCTCGGTCGCCGGGGTGGCGCCGCGTCGTCCGCGCCTGTGTCGGGGGGCTCCGTCCGGGCCGCTTTCAGTGGCGCCGCCGCGGCGTCCGGCGCCGCCGTTTTGGCCGGCGGTGCCTGTGGTGTGCGCCGCACTGCCGCCGTCGCGGGCCGATCGTCCGGCGGGCCGGCGTCGCCCGGCTGGACCAGCGCCGCCTCGGCCAGTTTCGGGGTCGCGTCCGGCGCCAGCGGCGCGCTGTGCAGATGGCGATAGACCAGCACCCCGCTGCTGCCGAGCAGGGCGAAACCCAGCAGCCCGAACAAAACCGACCGCGCCGCGTCGGGCCGGCGCGATGGCGTCCCGGTGTCCGACATGCCCGCAGACTAGGCATGCGCCCGCGTGTCCGCAATGCACGGGATCACGATCGCGTCACCGCGGGCGCAACGGCTTGCCGGTTTCGCCGCCGGCAGGGATCGCGCGGGCGCCGCGGCTGCGGCAAGGTGGACCGACCCGACCACCACCGCCGGACAGGAGCGACTGATGGCGCTGCGTTCCCGCCAGCCCGTGCTGTATCTGCCGATGCGCGTGTGGGACGCCCCCACGCGCCTGTTCCACTGGCTGATCGTGCTGCTGCTGCCGGCAAGCTATGCCGCCGCCGAGGCCGGCTGGATGGAGCTGCATTTCGATCTCGGCTACGCCGTGCTGGCGCTGTTCCTGTTCCGCCTCGGCTGGGGCTTCCTGGGCAGCGACACCGCCCTGTTCCGCCGCTTCCTGGCAGGCCCGCGGGCCGGGCTGCGCCACCTCGCCACGTTCCGCCGGCGCGAGCCGGACACGCAGATCGGCCACAACGCCGCCGGCGGCTGGATGGTGCTGGCCATGCTGCTGCTGATCGGCATCGAGGTCGCGAGCGGCCTCGGCGCCAATGACGGGCTCGGCGTGTTCGAGGGGCCGCTGGCGAAATATATCGGCGGCCGGGCGAGCGATCTGGCGACCGTCGTGCATGCGACGGCGATCGACGTGCTGATCGCCGCGGTGGTGCTGCACATCCTGGCGATCGTGCTGTACGCGG
>JAJZVE010000041.1 GCA_021845835.1 Pseudomonadota bacterium
GGTCGGCTCGTCGGCGGCCTTCATCGCGTTCTGAACCGGACCCTTCATCCCCGGCGCCTGATGTTGATCGGCGCCAATCTAGTCCGCGCGCCCAAGCAGCGTACCGCCATCAATGACATATTGCGCACCGGTGACGAAAGAGGAGGCGGGCGAGGCCAGGAACAGGGCAAGGCCCTGCATCTCATTGAGGGCCGCGGCGCGCTTCATGGGTGAAGCGCGCCTGAACCCCTCCTCTATTTCGGGGGTCGTCATATCGGTCAGGAAGGGCCCCGGCAGGATCGCGTTCACCAGCACGTTGTACGAGGCCAATTCAAGCGCCGCCTGGCGGACCACGTGGGCAAGCGCCGCCTTGGTTGCGAGATATGGCGTTCCGACCATCGGCGAGGTCTTGTGAGCCGCCACCGAGGCCGTCACGATGATGCGCCCCGCGCGCACCCGTTTCATGTGCCGTGCCGCTTCCTGCATGGTCGCGAAGGCGCCGGTCAGGTTGACGGCGACCACGTCGTCCCACAGGTCCGGCGGGATGTTTTCGATTGCGCCTTGGGGGTCGCGTTCGCCGTCGGGACGCAAGAAGCCTGGTCCCGCCGTGATGCCGGCGTTGGCGAACACGATGTCGAGCCGGCCCCGCTCGGCCACGATCTCCTGGAAGGCGCGCCGGAGCGCATTGCGGTCGCGCAGATCGACCGCCGTCCCACGGACGTCTGCGCCGTGCGACCGCAACGCTGCCACCGCGGCACCCAGGGCCGAGGCATCCCGGTCGATAAGGGTGACGGCCGCACCGTTGTCGGCCAGAGCGGTCGCGAAGGCATGACCGATACCCCGCGCGCCGCCGGTGATCACGGCATGCAGGCCTTCGACAGTGAACAGCTCGCTCGCTTTCATGCTCCCCCCGGTCAGAAAGTCCACAATATGGTCTTATGGACGCGACGATCGGCGGATCGTGGCAGACACATTCCTGGCGTGCAATCCGTATCCGGGATATTCAGGCCCCATATTGGGCATTTTCTCGCCTCCCTGAGGGAGCCGGGATCCCGAGTGACGACGATGAAAAGTTCATAAAATGGACAAACTGTCTTGACAACGACGCTTCCGGTGGCGGAGGATCGCGGCCTCCGGAAAGCGGCTTTTCCGACAACGACAACGCGGAATCGGGCTGCACCGCACCACGCAAGCGGGAGATGGTGGTGAAAATTCACGACCTTTTCGACGTCACCGGCCTGGTCGCCATCGTGACCGGCGGGGCCAGCGGAATCGGTCTCGCCTGCGCCGAGGTCCTGGCCGACAACGGCGCGAAGGTTGTGATCTTCGACATCGACGCGGCGCGTGCGCAGCAGGCCCTTGCGCAGCTCTGCGACCGCGGCGGCCTGGTCGAAATGGCGGTGGTCGATGTCACGCGCCGGGAGGAGCTGAAGGCTGCCGTCGATCGGGTCGCGGCGCGGCATGGTCGGCTCGACGTGGTGTTCGCGAATGCCGGCGTCAGCGGCGGCCCGGGTTTTTTGACCGCCAGGGGTGAGCGCAATCCGGCCGGCGCCATCGAAGCCATTCCCGACGCGCACTGGGACACGATCATCGCGGGAAACCTGACATCGGTCCTGAACACGATTCAGGCCGTCGTTCCCCACATGAAGGCTGCCGGTCGCGGTCGGATCATCGTCACCACCTCCATCGCGGGCATCAAGACGGAGAATTTCGTCGGCAGCGCATACATCGCCGCGAAAGCGGGCGCGGCCCATCTGGTGCGCCAGACCGCACTCGAACTCGCCCGATACGGCATCCAGGTCAACGCCATCGCGCCGGGGCCGTTTCGGACATCGATCGGCGGCGGCCGCATGGCCGATCCCGTCGAGCGCAGCGCGTTCGAAAACGTCACACCGCTGCACCGCATGGCGGAGACGCGGGAAATCCAGGGGCTCGCGCTGCTGCTGGCCTCCCCGGCTTCCAGCTATGTCACCGGCGCTCAGATGGTGATCGACGGCGGCGCAACGGCCGGCCATGCCGACTGAGCAGGTTGCCGGCCTCGGGTGGCAGGCGAAGGTAGGATCGATATCGTGACAGAACGAGTGAAGGCCGGACAGGCCATCGTGGATGTGCTGAAAGCTGAAGGAGTGAAGGCTGTCTTCGGCATGCCGGGTGGCCATGTGCTCGGCATCTACGATGCGCTCTACCATGCGCCGGAGATCAAGAGCTATCTGGTCCGCCACGAGCAGCAGGCGCCCGCTCTGGCGACCGGCTATTTCCAGCTCACCGGTGAACTCGCGGTCTGCCTGGTGACGGCGGGGCCCGGTGCCACGAACCTCCTGACCAGCGTAGCGGAAGCCTTCGTCGGGTCGATTCCGATGGTTCTGCTCGCGGGGCGTGGCGCGACGGCCACCTCTCTCAGGGGCGCCAGTCAGGAGATTCGGACGGATCTCGTCTTCGCACCGGTCACCAAGTGGACGATCCGGGTGGACCGGGCCGATCTGCTGGTCGATGCCATGCACCAGGCCTTTGCCGTCGCGCGCAACGGCAAGCCAGGACCCGTGCTGGTCGATATCCCCCGCGATCTTCTGGCCGAGGATGTGGAGCGCAAGCCCTATGTCCCGGTCGGCGCGCCGAACCGGCCTCGCGGCGACAGCGCCGCGATCGCGCGCGCTGCCGACGCGCTGATTGGTGCCGGGCGTCCGATCATCGTGGCCGGCGGCGGCGTGATCGCGTCTGGTGCCGCCGGGGAGGTGCAGGCGCTGGCCGAGCGTCTGGCCATTCCGGTCCTGACAAGCCTCGCGGGCCGCGGCACCATCCCGGACGATCATCCTCTTTCCGTCGGCGGACTCGGGGTGCACCGCAACGATCTTTCCAAGCGGCTGCTGCGCGAGGCTGACGTGGTGCTCGGACTGGGAACCCGCTTCGAGGAGATGGAGACCAACTGGCGGAGCGGTTTCGTTCCCGCGCCCGAGGCCGTCTATATCCAGGTCGATATCGATCCCGTCGAGATCGGGCGGAGCGTGCCGGCGCAGCTTTCCGTGGTCGGCGACATCGGCCATGTGGCACGCGCGTTGGCCGAACTGATCGACGTGCGCGCGCCGGCGCGCGGCGATTTCCGCGCGCATGACCGCACGCGGGCGTGTCAGGCGGACATCGCGCGCATCACTGCACATCTGGATGAACTGGCTGCCGGCGATCAGGCTCCGCTCCATCCGCTGCGCGTCATCCGGGCGGCACGCGGGGTCTTCCCGCGGGATGCCACCATCGCCATCGATGTGGGGTGCCTGGCCCAGCACATGGCCGGCGGCTTCCCGGTGTTTCCGGTCTACCAGCAGCGTTCGCTGATCGCGCCTTCGAGCTTCTACGGCATGGGATTCGCCAGCATGGCGCTGCCCGCGGCCCGGATCGCCCGCCCTGACCATCCGGCAATGGGTTTTGTGGGCGACGGCGCGTTCCAGATGGTCATGCCGATCCTGCCGCTCGCGGCGGACTACCGTCTGGGCGTGACCTGGATCATCCTGAACGACCATGCTCTTGGCTCGATCCGCGATATCCAGGAGATCGCGTTCGGCAACCGCATTCTCGACACCGACCTCAAGACGCAGCCCGACTTCGCGAAACTGGCGCAAGCGTGCGGCTGCTACGGCGAGACGATCCACGATCCGGATGCCGTGGTCCCGGCATTGCAGCGCGCCTACGCAGCCAACCGGGCCGGACAGCCGGCAGTGCTCGATTTCACCGTGGCGCGCGAACGGCTGCAATCGACGTATGATCACTACCTTTTCTATCAGAAGGCATTGGCGTGATTCGTCCGAGGATCGCCTCCGGAGTGTATCATCGATGCCGGTTCTGAATTTCGGCCAGCCGATCGACGGTGTTGTCCAGGTGGCCTACACCGTCGAGGATATTGAAACGAGCGCCCGCGCCTGGTCGCAGCAATTCGGCATCGGTCCCTGGTTCGTGCGCGGTCCGTTCACGCCGGCGTCGGCCCTGTACCGCGGCAAGCCGACCGCGATATCCATTTCCTTGGCGATCGCTTTCTCCGGGCATCTGCAGGTCGAACTCATCCAGCAGCATAATGATGCGCCCTCGCTGTATCGCGAAGTGATCGAACGGCGCGGCTTCGGCTTCCATCACTGGGGCACGGCGTCGGATCGGTTCGATCAGAGGGTGGAGCAGTTCCGCAGGCGGGGCCACGATATCGCGTTCTTCGACGTGACGCCGGCTGGAACGCGGGTCGCCTATTTCGATACGACCCGCGAGCTCTCCGGAATGATCGAAGTGATCGAAATGAACGATGCGCAGGAGCGTCGCTATACACGGATGTATACCGAGGCATTGAACTGGGACGGCCGCGACCTCATCCGCCGGGTGGGATGAGGCCTGGCAGGGAAATGCCATCGCACCGGCGGCAGGCCGGAGGAACGGCACATGTGGAGGAAACAATGAATCGGAAACTTGCTGTGGCGGCCCTGGCCCTGTCCGCGATCTTCGCGGGCGTCGCGCATGCCGAGGATACGCTGAAGATCGCGCATATCAATCCGTTGTCCGGCCCGGCCGCGGTGGTGACGGAGCGGATCGCCAGGAACCTCGACTATGCGGTGAAGACCGCCAACGCCAATGGCGGCATCGGCGGCAAGCAGGTCGAGGTCTTATCCTACGACAACAAGCTGAGCCCGGAGGAAACCGTGGTGCAGGCGCAGAAGGCCATCGATGCCGGCGCCCGCCTGCTCATGATCGGCGTTTCTTCGCCGAATTCGATCGCGCTGGTCGATTTCGTCAACAAGCACAACGCACGCAACCGCGACAAGAAGGTCCTGGTTCTCGACGTGTCCTCCGGCGATCCGGTCATGGTCACTTCCAAATGCTCCTACTGGAGCTTCCTGTGGGTGACGAACACCGATCAGCAGGTGACCGGCATGGCGGGCTTTCTGAAACAGAATCCCGACATCAGGAAGGTTTACATGCTCAATCCCGACAGTTCGTCGGGACGGGATTTCCGCAGCACGGTTCTCTCGGTCTTCAAAAGCAAGGTGCCGGAAGTCCGGTTTGTCGGCGACGAGATGCAGCCGTTGCTGCGGGTCACGGACTTCGCTCCCTATATCGCCAAGATCAAGGCTTCGGGCGCGGATGCCGTGGTCTCGGCGGAATGGGGCGCCGACCTGGCGCTGCTCCTGAAGGCTGCCGGCGAGGCTGGCCTCAAGGCGAAGTGGTTCACCATCTATACGACCGGTCCGGGCGCGCCGACCGCGATCAAGCAGGCAGGTCTCTCCGGCCTCGTCTACAGCATCTTCGACGGCGACAGCGGCGTGCAGAACCCGGACTACATGAAGGTGGAGGCTGCCGTCCGCCAGGAATATCACCAGTCGGCGGCCCCCTTTCCAGGCGTGTTCGCCATGATCCGGGCGCTCAAGGCGGCGGCCGAGAAGGCTCATTCCACCGATCCGGACAAGCTCGTGCCGGCGCTTGAAGGCAGCAATGTCGAAACCCTCTTCGGCGACCAGGCTGTGATCCGCCGCGCCGACCACCAGTTCCTGGCGCCCATCGCGATCTCCTCCTTCGGGCCGCTGACCGCGGGAGAGAAATTCGACGAGGATGGCACAGGCTGGGGCTGGCGGACGGTTGCAAGGGAGCCGGCCAAGGATGTCACGCCCGCGCCGGCCTGCACGATGAAGCGGCCGTGAGGGCCTGATCCTTCGCCTTGGACCCGAGCCACGCAACCTGGAAATGGCGGAATCCGTCGATGGTTTCTGACCTGCGCGAAATCGCAAACGGCCTCTCGTTCCCCGAGGGTCCCGTCGCTCTCTCGGATGGCACCGTTCTGTTCGTGGAGATCGGTGCCGGCAGGATCGGGCGTGTGTTGCCGGACGGACGCAAGGAAACCGTGGCCACGCCGAAAGGGGCGCCGAACAGCATTGCCTTCGGGCCGGACGGCGCCCTTTACATCTGCAACAACGGCGGCGGCTTCTCCTTCGGCGAAATCGAGGGCATGTTTCAGCCCAACGGCGAAGGGCTGGACTACAGCGGCGGCGGCATCGACCGGCTGGACCTGGAAACCGGAACGATCCGCCCGCTTTACCGCACGGTGGGGGGGCATCCGCTGTTGATGCCCAACGATCTGGTCTTCGACCGCGATGGCGGCTTTTACTTCACCGACCACGGCTTCCGCCATGACAGGTCGCTCGAGTACGGCGGCGTCTATTACGCCCGCAGCGACGGATCGGACATCCGCGAGATTGCCTTTCCGCTGCTGACAGCCAATGGTGTCGCCCTTTCTCCTGACGAATCCACGCTCTACGTCTCCGAAACCGAGACCGGCCGGATTCGCGGTTATGAAATCATCGAACCCGGTGTCGTGAAGTTGCCCCCGCATCACCGGCCGGGCGATGCGGTCTTCGCCCAGCTCGAAGGGTTCCGCCGATACGACTCCATGGCGGTGGAAGAGAACGGCAATCTCTGCGTGGCCAGCCTGACGCCCGGTGGCGTCACCGTAATCTCGCCATCGGGCAGGCTGGTCGAAGTCGTCCCGGTGCCGGACGAGTTCTGCACCAATATCTGCTTCGGCGGCGCGGACATGCGGACCGCTTTCATGACCCTGTCCGGGACCGGGCGGATCGTGAGCACCCGCTGGCCGCGTCCCGGCCTGAAGCTGAACTTCAGCCGGTGAAAGACCCGGGCGCGGTGATGCGGCGAAAATCCCGTTGCCGCCGGCGCAGGGACCACCATGACGGCGGCGAACGGTCCGGCTTGCAGTCCTTGGAGCCGGGCCGCCACAGGCCGAAAGACCGGACGGACCGATGGAACTTGTCGTCTTCTCCCTGCTGAACGGCATACTGTACGGCATGCTGCTGTTCCTGCTGGCGAGCGGGCTGACGCTGATCTTCAGCATGATGGGCGTGCTCAATTTCGCTCATGCCAGCTTCTACATGCTCGGCGCCTATGTCGGGTTCCAGATCAGCCGGTGGCTGGGATACTGGCCGGCGCTGGTGCTTTCGCCCGTGATCGTCGGCGTGATCGGTGCCGGCATCGAACGCTTCGGGCTGCGTTACGTTCACCGCTCGGGACAGCTTGCCGAGCTGCTGTTCACGTTCGGCCTGGCGTTCCTGATCGAGGAAGGGGTGCAGATGATCTGGGGCCGGTCCTCGGTCGCGTTCGACGTCCCCGCAGACCTGGACTTCACCGCCTTCACGCTGTTCTCGACCAGGTATCCTGCCTTCCGGCTGTTCATCCTGCTGGTTTCGGTCGCGATCTTTCTCGCTCTGCTCCTTGTTCTTACGCGCACGCGGCTGGGTCTGATCGTTCAGGCGTCGCTGTCCCATCCCGGCATGGTCGCCATGCTCGGTCACAATGTTCCGCTCGTATTCATGATGGTTTTCGGTGCGGGGTGTGCGCTCGCGGCCGTTGCGGGGGTGATCGCCGGGCCGGTGCTGGTGACGCAACCTTCCATGGCGGCTTCGCTCGGCTCGATTCTTTTCGTCGTGGTCGTGATCGGCGGGCTGGGCTCGTTGCCGGGCGCATTCGTGGCCTCGCTGCTCATCAGCTGCATCCAGACCTTCGCGGTGGTGATCAATGCCTCGGTGGCAGACCTTCTGGGTCTGGTCGGGATTTCGCAGGCGCCGGCCTTGCTGCGGGATCTTTGGGGCGTGACGATCGCCCAGGTGGGCCCTCTCGTTCCCTATCTGCTGCTCGTCCTCATTCTGCTGTTCAAGCCTTCGGGGCTGATCGGAAAGCGCGCGTGACCGGCCAGCCGCAGATGGCAGCCGCGGCGGCCACCGCCGTCGCCCCTGGCGGTGCCGGGGGCGCGCGGTCCCGCTGGCGCGTCGGCACCCGGACGTCGCTGCTGTTCGCCGGCTTCGCAATGTTCCTGCTGCTGCTGCCGCTTGTGGTCCGCGGCGATACCGGAAGGAGTACGCTCTGCTTCATCGGCGTCATGGTGGTCTATGCTCTCTCCTTCAACGTGCTGCTCGGGCAGGCCGGGCTGCTCTCGCTCGGGCACGGCATGTTCTTCGGACTGGGCGGCTTCGCCACGGTTCACGCGATCAACGTGCTGAGCGCGGCCGAACTGCCCGTGCCGCTGCCCGCGCTGCCGCTCGTCGGCGGGCTCGGCGGTCTCGTTTTTGGCGCGCTGTTCGGCATGGTGGCCACCCGACGCGACGGCATGGCGTTCGCGATGATCACGCTCGGGCTGGGGGAACTGGTGTCCGGCGCGACCACATTGCTGCCCTCCGTCTTCGGAGGAGAACAGGGAGTCGGCACGGACCGGACCAGCCTCGGACCATTTCTCGGCATCGGCTTCGCCCGGCAGGGCGAAGTGTACTACCTCATCGCCGGCTGGTGCTTCGTGACGGTCGTGGTGCTCTACGGCCTGACCCGGACGCCGTTCGGCCTGATATCCAGGAGCCTGCGGGAGAATCCCGGGCGAGTCGAGTTCCTGGGCTACAGGCCGCAGACGATCCGCTTCCTCGCCTTTTGCACGGCGGCCTTTTTCGCCGGACTCGCCGGCGCTCTGGCGGCGGTCAACTTCGAGATCATGACGACCGGCAGCATCGGCGCGGTGCAGTCCACGATCGTGCTGCTGATGACGTACATCGGCGGCGTCGGCTTTTTCGTCGGGCCGATGATCGGTGCCGCGCTCATCAGCGTGATGCAGATCTGGCTGTCGGACATTACGCCGGCCTGGCAGATGTATTTCGGCCTGATGTTCATCGCCGTCGTGATGTTCATACCCGGCGGGCTGGCCGGCATGCTGTTCGCGGCGGCCCGCGCCGCGATGACGGGCGCGCTGTTCCGGTCCCTGCCGAGGCTGCTGGCCGCGCTCGCGGCGTCGCTCATCGCTGCCGTCGGATTGAGCGTGCTGATCGAACTCGGCTACCAGGCGGGCCTGAACGCCTCGCAGGGTCCGGTCCGCTGGTATTTCGGCCTGCCGCTGCGGACCGATGCGCCCTGGTTCTGGCTTGCCGGCGTCGTTCTTCTGATCGCCGGCGCGGCGGCGCTGCGCGTGGCCGGACCGGCCCTCACGCAGCGGCTGCGCAGCCCGGCACCCGCGCATGGCACCGGCGGCCTCGCGTGACGCGGTCCATGCCGGCAGCGCTCAGTCTTGTCGATGTTCGCAAGTCCTTCGGCCCCACGCCGATCATCCGCGGCGTGACGCTGGACGTGCGAAGCGGCGAGCGCCATGCCCTCATCGGCCCCAACGGTGCCGGCAAATCGACCCTTTTCAACCTCATCAGCGGCCGCATTCCGGTCACCTCCGGTTCGATCCTGCTGGGCGACCGGCGCATCGACGGACTGCGTCCGGCGCAAATCGCCCGGCGCGGCCTGTCGCGAAGCTTCCAGATCACCAATATCTTCGCGCATCTGACGGTGATGGACAATCTGCGGACCGCGGTGATGTGGCGGCTCGGCTACCGCTATTCCATGTGGCGCCGGATTGCCAGGCTGGCCGATGTGAACGAACGCTGCGCCGAGGTGCTGCAGCAGATCGGGCTGGCGGCGCGCCGTGATCAGGAAGCGGCGGTCCTGACCTATGCCGAACAGCGGGCGCTGGAACTCGGCCTGGCCATCGCGGGCGGCGCGGACGTGCTGCTGCTCGATGAGCCGATGGCCGGAATGAGCCGCGCGGAAGCCGGCAACGCGCTGAACCTGCTCAAGCGCATTTCGGTGGGCAAGACGCTGCTGGTGATCGAGCACGACATGGGCGTCGTCTTCGATCTTGCTGACCGGATCTCGGTCCTGGTTTACGGTGAGGTGATCGCCACGGGCACGCCGCAAGAAATCCGCCGCAACGCCGCGGTGCAGGAGGCGTATCTCGGCATGCAGCCGGACGAAGCGGAGACGCGGGCATGAATGTCCGGGCCGCGGGCGCGGCGGCCGACCCGCTGCTTTCCGTGCGCGCCCTGCACGCATTCTACGACAAAAGCCATATTCTGCATGGCGTGAATCTGGACGTCGGCGCGGGCGAGATCGTGAGCCTTCTGGGCCGTAACGGCGTCGGCCGTTCCACGACCCTCAAGGCGCTCATGGGCGATGTCGCGATCCGGGGATCCGTCCGTTTCAGGGGTCGCGAGATCGGCGGCATGAAGCCGCATCAGATTGCGCGGCTCGGACTCGGCTATGTGCCAGAGAGCCGTGATGTCTTCGCCTCGCTCACCGTCCGGCAGAATCTCATTCTGGGACAGAAGCGCGGGATGCCGTCGGCGCGCTGGTCGATGGAGGATATTTTCAGCCTGTTTCCACGGCTGCGCGAGCGGGCGGATACGCCGGCGGGCGTTCTTTCCGGCGGCGAACAGCAGATCCTGGCCATGTGTCGGACGTTGATCGGCGATCCGGAACTGATCATGGTCGACGAACCGACCGAAGGTCTTGCGCCGAAGATGGTGGAGCTTGTCGCGGAACTGCTCGGCAGGATCGCTGAACGTGGGGCCTCAATCCTCCTGGTCGAACAGAGACTGGTCATCGCCCTCGACATCTCGCATCGCCTCTACGTCATGGGCCACGGCGAGATCGTGTTCGAAGGTACTCCGGCGGCGCTGCGGCGGGATGCTGCCGTGCGCAAGGAATGGCTCGAAGTGTAGTTCGCGCGAACGCGGGGCTGGCCGGCTGTGCGGCGCGCTATTCCCAGAACGGCGGCAGCCGGCGTACCCGCTGCCACGCGCGCAGCGCCTTTACCCTGGCGCGCGGCAGCGAGGCGGCAACGAAGCCATGCACCACGCCGGCGGCATAACTGCGTTCCGTGTTGCCCAGCGCCGCCATCAGCGCCGCCGCCACCGTGCCGTCGTTCAGGTGCCCCAGCCGGTCCTGCAGCACGCTCACCCGCCGCACGAAGCGGCGCACCGGCCGCGGCGCATAGAGCGGGGCGAAGAACTCGGCGGCGTAGCGCAGCCGTTTCGCCTGGATGCGCAGCGCGTGCAGCGCCTCCGCCGGCAGGTCCGCCGGGTCGCCCTCCGGCTCCTGCACGCGCGCCAGCCGCCGCGCCAACGCGCGCGCGGCGAAATCTTCCAGCGGGCGCATCCGTGCCGCCGCCTGCGCATCGTCGGCCGGCGGCAGATCCTCCCACGGCCGCGTCGCCGCGATCCAGGCTAGGCGGATGCCGAGCCGGCGGAATTCCGCTCCGTGCAGGAAGGCGGACAGCGCGGCATAGCTGCCGGCGCGCTGGCGTGCCACCGCGTCCTGCAGCCGTGCGACGGCGCGTTCCTCCGGGAACGCTGCCGCGACGGCGCGGCCGGTGCCCTCGGCGAACACGTCCCAGTCGCGCGCCGGACCCAGACGGTGCGCCAGCGCCTTCAACTCCGGCTTCAGCGCCGCCAGCGCCGGGCAATCGACGGCCCGGCGGAACAGCGTCATGGCCGAGCGCAACCGCCGCAGCGCCACCCGCATCTGGTGCACCGGCTCCGTCCCGTCACCCGCGACGGCATGCGGGGCGAGCCGCAGCAGCGCCGCCAGTTGCCGCGCCAGCAGGACCGCAAAGGCGGCGCTGACGCTCTGTCCCGCCGCCAGCGCCGGCGGTGGCGGCGGCGGCACGGCGCGGCCGGCGACCGCCAGCGCCGCGGCGGCGAGCGTGTCGGCCGCGGCGGCCAGCCCCAGCGTCCCGGCGAGCGTGAGCGGCAGGGTCGGGTCGGTGACGCCGTGCAGCCGCACGCGGCAGACCGGATGCTCGCCGGCAACCGCGCGCAGCCGCCCTTCCAGCACGGTGATCGCGGCGGCCCCGGCGCCCGCCGCGTCGAGCGGCAGCGTGCGCAGCCGGCCGGCGCAGGCGGCGACCGGCAGCAGCGGCGCGGGCAGCGGGTGGCCGAGCGCCGCCGGCGACTCGCCCTCCGCGCGCACCGCCGGCGCGGTGGCGGCCGGCGCGGCGGCGAGGGCGGCGAGGCGCCAGTTGCGCACCCGGCCGATGCGGCGTTCGCAGAGCGCGAGGCCCGCAGCCGCCAGCCGGCCGTCCGGCGTGTCGTGCCAGACCAGGTCCACGGCGACGCTGCGCGCCCGCCCGGCGCGATGCGCCGCCAGCGCCGGCAGCCGGGCAAGGCGCGCGGCCTGGGCCGGCGGCAGGTCCAGGTCCAGCGTCGCCCCGGTCATGCTCAGACCGGCAGCGGCAGGTCGCGGGGGCAGAGGAAGCGCACCAGCCGCCCGCCACCCGGCCCCAGCGTCCGCCACGGCCCCGGCACGGCGAACTCGGCCAGCGCGCCGGTGGGATAGCGGGCAGCGAGGCGGGCGGCGTCGCCTGGGTCGCGGGCGCTGCCCACCAGTTGCTGCGCGAGTTCATGCAGGCCGGGATTGTGGCCGACCAGCAGCACGCTGCGCACCGTCTCGGCGATGTTGTTGAGCACCCTGAACATCTGCGGCGCGGTCGCGAGGTAAAGCGCGTCCATCGGCTCGATGATCGGCGTCTCCGCGAACGGCAGCAGCGCCTCCAGCGTCTGCAGCGTGCGCCGCGCCGAGGACACCAGCACCACGTCCGGCGACAGATCGAGCGCGCGCATCGCCGCGCGCATGTCGGCCGCGGCGTCGCGGCCGCGGGCGTTGAGCGGGCGGCCGTGGTCGGACAGCCGCGGATCGTCCCATGACGACTTGGCGTGGCGGAGCAGCAGGAGTTGACGCACGGGGGAAAGCCTTCTTGGACGCGAAAGCGACTCTGCCATTGTTTGGTTGCCTTGTCCCGCCCGCAACCGAGGGCATTGTGTCGGATCGTTCATGTTGCAATGCACAACCGTCCGCGTTGGCCCGCCGTCGGGATTTGGTCGGTCGCGCATCCGCCTTTGTGCCGGCCTCATTCCTCCGTCGGCGGCAAATCGATCCAGGACAGATGCCCGCCCTTGCCGGCGCCGGTGTCGAGGAACACGGCGGTTCCTCCCGTCAGGCCCCGCAGCACGAAGGGCCGGCCGTCCTGGCTGCGCCGGTCGTGGCCGCAATAAACGGTCAGTCCGGCCGGAATGCGATCGACCCAGCGCAGGCTGCGCTCGGGAAACCCGTCGGGCTGCGTCCGCCCGGTGGTCTCGCCGTAGAGGGCGCGGGCGAGCGGCCCTTCCACCTTGCCCGGCAGCACGGGCGGCGGCGGCTCGGTCAGCATTGCGGTGTGGAAGCCGCCGTGAACGAAGAACCGGCCGCCCTGTCGCAGCCAAGCCGGGGCGCGCGGGATCTCCGCCTGCGCCCGCGCCGCCAGAATCGGATCGAGCTGCGCCAGCGTGGCCGCCAGTGCCGCGTCCACCCGCACCTGCCGCCCGGCCAGCGCGCGGGCGAGCTTGGCGTCGTGGTTGCCGAGCAGGAACACGCCGCGCCCGGCATCGACCAGCGCGAACATCTGCCGCAGCACCGCGGCGCTGTCGGAGCCGCCGTCCGCCAGGTCGCCGAGCTGCACGACGAAGCGGTCGGTCGCCACCGCGTGCGCGAAGCCGCGCGCGTCGCCGTGCACGTCGCCGACCACGCGCAACGCCGCCCCGCGCGGGATCACGCGCGCGCCGCGCCCGGCGCCGATGGGCCGGACGTGGGTTTGGCAAGAATGAACACCGGCATCGCCTTGATATACGTTGCCGTGATGGATTGCCTATGCCGGCAGGGGTGCTGCGCGCAGCGTGGCGTACGGGAAGCTGAACAGCCGGTCGCGGCCGAGCAGAAAGACGCGCCCGCCGCGCGGGAACAGCGCGGCGATGGCGGCGTCGGCGACCTCCAGCCCGCCGGCGTAGGCGCCGAACGCCGGCAGCATCAGCCGCCGCCCGTCGCTGACGAAGCAGGGCCGGCAGATCGTGCCGCCGCGCGCCGCCACCCGCGCTTTCGGATGGTGATGCCCGCACAGCTCGCCGGCCGCCGGACCGGGCCGGGCCTCGTGGCAGAAGCGCAGGCGGCCAAGCCGCAGCTCCGCCACTGCCACGCCGCCGAGATCCTCCGGCGGCGCCGGGTCGTGGTTGCCGCGCACCCAGACGAAGCGGTGCGCGGCCGCGATCGCGCGCAGCCGCTCCCGGTCGCCCACCGCCAGCCGGGCGCTGCCGCCGACGTCGTGGAAACTGTCGCCGAGCGCCATCACCGTCTCCGGCTGCCAGCGCCGCAGCAGCGCCGCCAGCCGGTCCAGCGTCGCCCGCGTGTCCCAGGGCGGCAGCAGCGCGCCCCGCGCCGCGGCGGCGGAGCCTTTCTCCAGGTGCAGGTCGGCGATGGCCAGCAGCCGCTGATCCGGCCAGTACACCGCCCCGGCCGGATCGAGCAGCAGCCGCTCGCCGGCGATATGCAGCGGCGCGCAGCTCATGGCGGCGGCAGCACTGCCCCGCCCCACGCCCACCAGCCCGGCCGCGTCACCTGGGTTGCCGCCTGCCGCGCGAGTGCGGCGGTCGCGAACAGGGCGAAGCAGGTCGCCCCGGAGCCGCTCATGCGCGCCAGCAGCGTGCCCGGCAGGGCGCGCAGCGCGGCCAGCACCGTGCCGATCGCCGGCACCAGCGCGACCGCCGGCGCCTCCAGGTCGTTGCCCAGCCGCGCCAGGTCCGCCGCCAGTGCCGCGGCGTCGGCCCAGCCGTCCGGCAGGTCGAGGGGCGGCGAGAACGGTCCGCTGCGCGCGCGGA
>JAJZVE010000042.1 GCA_021845835.1 Pseudomonadota bacterium
CGCTGTTTCCGGAAACCGTCATACTCGGCGAAACTGCGCTGCATCCAGGGCGATCCTCTCTGTCAAAGCCAGAGAATCATACCGAAACCTCATCGTAAAGGACTTTTTCAGAGGTTCCTTAGTTCCGGCCCATATGTCCGACCTGCGGAACATTATTCTGCTTGGCTTGGGTGCAGTCTAGGTTTATTGTGGCCCACAAGACAAGCCTCAGAAGATCCCCTCAGGCGCAAAAAGGGGCATATGAGCCACGAGGTAGGGAGAAAACGGGGTGCCGGAGGCCCTTGCCGGAATACGCGTCCTGGAATGCGGCGATCTGTGGGCAGCGAGCTATTGTGCTCGGCTATTCGCTGATCTCGGCGGCGATGTCACTAAAATCGTGCCCGAACACTACGCTCCGGCGAATGAAGTTTTTGACCGTGCGGCCTGGAGTTTTCTCAATTTCG
Organism: Pseudomonadota bacterium; assembly: GCA_021845835.1. Next base: position 444 of record JAJZVE010000042.1, read on the forward strand.
GCAAGCGGCGCGCGCTTGCTGCAGCGGATCCCTGTGGGATGCAAGGGTTCGATCTCTGCATAGCAGGCTCTCTTGATTCTCACGCTCTGGCGACGCTTGAACGGGCACGGCCGGCGCCTATTGTCATTGACATGACGTGGTTCGGCCGGAGCGGCCCTTATGGGGTCTTTCATGGCAGCGATCTCGTCTGCCGCGCGCTGGCCGGCCTCGTCCAGCCGGCCGGACCGGCGGAAGGGCCGCCTGTGGCGCTGCCGGATTTCCAGGCCGCGATCATCGGCGGCCTCGCCGCTTTCTCTGCGGCGCTCGCCGCGCTGCATGCGCAGGCGAAGGAGGAACGGTCGCGTCTTCTCGAAGTCAGCGTGCATGAGGCGGCGATCGCGCTCGCCGAATTGCAGACCGCGGATTCCTGGATGCAGGGAATGCGCCAGCCCCGCATCGGGCGAAATCGCTTTGTTCCAACTTATCCGCTTGGTATCTACCCCACCGCCGATGGCTGGATCGGCATCACGCTGGTGACGCCGGTGCAATGGAGCGTGTTTTGTATGCTGCTCGGGCTTGATGATCTGGCAACCGACCCGACGCTCGTCACCGGCGCCGAGCGCCTTGCCCAGGCGGCGCGGCTCGAAGCCCGCTTTCTGCCCAGGCTCGTGGAAAAGCCGGCCGCTCATTGGTTTGCTGAGGGCCGTGCACGACGATTGCCGATCGTGGTCGTGCCGACGCTTGCGGATTTGCTCGCCGATCCGGCCTTAGCCGCGCGCGGGGCGATCGTGCCAATTGACGCAAACGGCGCATCTATGCGCGCGCCCGGATCGCCGCTTCGCCTCCTCGGCACTCCCCCGCATCGGGGTGGCAACGTGCCTGAAATCACATCGGCGAAGAGGGACACGCGCATTCCGTCGTCGACCCCGTCCACCCATTCCGCGTCAAGCTTGGCGCGCCGAGACACGAGGATGCTCTCGGACATCACAATTATCGATCTCTCGATGGGCTGGGCCGGCCCGCTGGCAAGCCGTATGCTCGCCGATCTCGGGGCCGAGGTCATTAAGGTCGAGGCCTGCCGCTATCCCGATTGGTGGCGTGGCATCGACCATCGGCCTGCCGTTTTCGCTGAGCGACTCTATGAGAAGACTGGGCGATTCAACGCGCTGAACCGCAACAAATGCGGCATCACGCTAGATCTCACGACCCCCGAAGGAGTCGCCGCGCTGAAAGACCTGGTCGCCAAGGCCGATGCCGTGGTGGAGAATTATGCTGCCGACGTACTGCCAAAACTCGGGCTTGGTTATGACGCGCTCCGCGAAGCGAATCCGTCTCTGGTAATGCTCTCTATGTGCGCGTTTGGCGCGTCCAGCGCCTGGCATGATCTGCGCGCCTACGGCTCGACACTGGAGCAAGCTTCTGGTTTGCCGATGCTTCTCGGTGCTTCGGGTGAACCCCCGACGATGAACCATATCGCCTATGGCGATGCGATTGGCGGCCTGAACGGTGCGTGTGCCTTGCTGGCCGCGCTGCGCCATCGCGCCGTGACCGGGGAAGGGCAATGGATCGATCTTGCTCAGGTGGAATGCTTGTTGCCGCATCTAGCGCCTTGGCTGATCGCGGCCAGCACGGGGGTGGATGTTCCGTGCACGGCCAATCGTCATCCGGTGCATGCCCCGCAAGCCCTGGTCCGCTGTGCCGGCGAAGATGCGTGGCTCGCGGTGAGCGTTCTTGATACGCCGATGTGGCGAGCTTGCGCCGGCGTGATCGGGCGTCCCGATCTTATGTCGCTCGATCTGCACGAACGGCGCGCGCGCGAAGAAGAATTGGAAGCGGCGATTACCGCCTGGTCTACGACACAAAAAAGCGATGCAGCGATGCGTGAATTGCAGCGCGCGGGCGTCGCCGCGGGTGTTGCGCTGGCGCCGTTCGATCTGTTTGACGACCCGCATCTTGTCGGCCGTGGTTTCTGGCAATGGGTCGAGCGGGCTTGGATTGGCCGTTTTCCGCAAGCCTCCGCACCGATCCGCGAGCACGGCGCGCCTCTGCCGGTGCGGATGCCCGCGCCCACATTGGGCGCGGACACGGCGGCGGTGCTGGCCGGGAAGCTTGGCTATGACGACATCTATCTCGCCGCGCTGGCGGCACGTGAGGTCATTGGCACGGAGGCATTGCCGCTGCGCCCGCGTATGAGGCGGGAGAATGCGCCGTGACATCGCCTGCGCTACTTTTGGTTGTCGGGCTTGGTGTCCGGCTCGGGTCGGTGGTGCAGACGCGGGATTAACGTTCGATATTGCGCCGGGCGACCTCGTCGGGCGGATTGGCAAGGGTGGTTGTGGGAAGGTTCGGCTGGGGAGTGCGCTGTTGGGGTGTCCCACCGCCGCACGCGTATCTCGAAGAGCAGGCGCTGTTCGATGGGCGCGACCTCGCAGCATGAGATAAGGCGGGCTGACTGTACGTCTGGAGGAGTTGAGGGCATGACAATATTTTGTTCGAGCGCGACTTGGCGCTCATCAGACAATGTATTATCATGATAAGCGCCGTCCTTCGCTTCCCTTTTCTGTCTCTTCCCATTCGCGCGATCACGTATGATCGGGGTCTGACGCTCTAACGTGGTGGTCGCCGCTACCGAAATTGCCACTGACAAAGCATGAAAATTGCCATCGACAATTCTGCTGCGATGACGACAGAGCCGCCCGTAGCGAAAATCGGCGCCGCGCGTAGCGGCCTTCTCGATGTCATTGGTCTTTCGGTCGCTTTCCGGACGTCTCGCGGAGATATTCCGGTCATAAGGGACGTCGGTTTCACTATCGCCGCGGGTGAGCGGGTCGGCATTGTCGGCGAAAGCGGCTGTGGAAAAACAGTGGCGGGCCTGTCTCTGTTGCGTCTGTTGCCGGCGCGTTCGACGCGACTCTCAGGGCGGATTATCTTCGGCGGCCGCGACCTCCTGACGTTTTCGGCCCGACAGATGCGCGCCGTGCGCGGGCGCGAGATCGGCATGATCTTCCAGGAGCCGATGAGTGCGCTCGATCCGGTCTTCACCGTGGGCGACCAGATAAGCGAGGCTTATCGCACGCATTTTCCGACGACCCGCAAAGAAGGACGCGAACGCGCGATCGCCGCGCTCGCCAGCGTCGGCATTCCCGCGCCGGAGCGCCGTTGCGATGACTATCCGCATCAATTGTCCGGCGGCATGCGCCAGCGGGTCATGATCGCGATGGCGCTGATCTGCGAGCCGAAACTACTGATCGCCGACGAACCGACGACGGCGCTCGACGTTACGGTGCAGGCCCAGATCATCGATCTGCTGTGCCGCCTCAGCGATCGCACTGGAACAGCTATGATGTTCATCACCCACGACCTCGGCGCGGTCGCCGAGACCTGCACACGCATGATCACCATGTATGCCGGCGAGATCGTTGAGGACGCACCGGTGGACGAGGTTCTCGTCAGGCCGCGCCATCCCTACACGTCGGGGCTTTTGCTCTCGCTTCCCGGCCTCGCCGCACGTCACAGCGTGCTGCGGTCGATTCCCGGTCTTGTACCGCCGCCGCAGGCGATGCCGAAAGGCTGCCGCTTCCAGCCACGTTGCAGCCATGCCTTAGATGGCTGTGCGGAACCGCAATCATTGACCAGGCTTTCGCCCTCGCATCGCGCCCGCTGCGGGCGCGCGCGGGAGATCGCCCTCCCCGGCGCGGTGAACCCGTGACGGTCGTTTCTGGCCCGGCATCGCTCCCCGGTGACCAGCGGCCGGTGATTTCGGTCCGCGACCTGCGCGTTCAGTTTCATACACGAGGCGGTAGCGACACCGTCAAGGCGGTCGACGGCGTCGATTTCGACGTGTGGTCCGGCGAGACGTTGGGTATCATCGGCGAATCCGGATCTGGCAAGACCACGCTTGGACGCGCGCTCGTGTCGCTGATCACGCCGAACACCGGGCGGATCCTCCACGACGGCATTGATCCGACAACCCTGCGCGGCGCACGGTTCCGCGCCCACCGCCGTGACTACCAAATCGTGTTCCAGGATCCGAATGCCGCGCTCAACCCGCGCATGACGATCTTCGACAGCGTGATCGAACCAGCGGTGATCGCTAGGATTGGCGATGGTGGCTCACGCCACAGGGACGGGCTGGCCATGCTCACCCGCATTGGACTGGGGCAGGAACTGGCCGGCCGCTATCCGCACCAGATCTCCGGTGGGCAGAAGCAGCGTGTCAACATCGCGCGCGTGCTAATGCTGCGGCCGAAGGTGATTGTCTGCGACGAGGTGGTGGCAGCGCTCGATGTCTCCATTCGCGGCGATATCCTCAACCTGTTTGCCGACCTACAGCGCGAGTTCAGGTTGACCTACGTCTTCATCACTCACGACATAGCAGTCGTGTCGCATATCTCAGACCGTATAGCGGTGACTTATCTTGGCAAGCTGATGGAACTCGGTCCAGCGGAAGCGGTGATCGGACGGCCGCTGCATCCGTATACCCGCGCATTACTCTCCGCAGAGCCGCGGCCGTTGCCCACGGCCTTGCGGTCGAACCGCCGGATCGTGCTGGAGGGCGAGATCCCGAGCCCGATCGCGCCCCCCTCTGGCTGCCGCTTCCGCACCCGTTGTCCGGTCGTGCAGCCCCGCTGCGCCGACGACATGCCCGCCTGGCGAGAAATCGAACCCGGGCATTGGGCAGCTTGCCATTTCGCGCAAGCGGCAGAGGCGCTACCACGCAAGATCACCCTCCCCAAAAGCGCCGTAACCATAATCGGAAACCAAGAATGACCCATTCCCCAATCGCCGCGCCGAGCAGGCGTGATCTTCTTTTACTCGCCGGCAGCGTTGCCTTCGCAGGCATGGGCGGCAGCCCGCCGGCTTGGGCGGAGGAGGCGGCGAAGAAGGGCGGCGTTCTCAAGGTCGCAGCCCCCACCAATCCCTCGTCGCTGGACCCCGCCACCGGCGGCTCGGGCGCTGATCACAGCGTGTTGTGGACCATGTACGACACCCTGGTGGAGTGGGATTACGCAACATTGAAGCCGAAGCCTGGCCTCGCCAGATGGTCCTATCCCAACCCGGAGACCATGGTGCTCGACATCACGCCAGGGGTTGCGTTCCACGACGGCACCGCCCTCGATGCCGCAGCGGTCAAGTTCAATCTCGACCGCAACCGACAGGATGCGCGCTCCAACATCAAGGCCGATCTGACCAGCGTCGCCGGGGTCGAGATCAGCGGGCCGCTGCGGGTCACGCTGCGCCTGAAGAATCCCGATAGCGCCCTACCGGCGATCCTTTCCGACCGCGCTGGCATGATGGCTTCCCCCACCAATCTTACGGCGCTTGGTGTCGAAACCAACCGAAAACCGATTGGTGCAGGCCCCTGGAAATTCGTAAGCTGGGCCGACAATGAGAGCGTGGTGGTCACCCGCAACGACCATTACTGGCGCCCCGGTCGTCCCTATCTCGACGGTATCGAATTCGCGATCATCCCGGAAGCCGCGACCGCGCTACGGTCGGTCATCGCCGGCGAAAAAGAAATGGCGTTTTCGCTGCCGGCACGGCTCAAGCCGCTCATCGACCGCTCCCGGCAATTACAGGTCGTCGCCGCGCCGACGCTCTACTGCATCCAGCTCTATTTCAACTATGCCCGGGCGCCCCTCAATGACGTCAAAATCCGCCAGGCGATCAATTTCGCGATCAACCGCGAAGCCTTCGTGAAAGCCACCATGGGTGGGCTCGGTGAAGTCGCGACCATGACGCTGCCGAGTTCGCACTGGGCCTATGACAAATCCGTGTCTACACTTTATCCGCACGATCCCGAAAAGGCGCGCCTCCTGCTCTCCAAGGCGGGTTTTGCAAACGGTGTCGAACTCACCATCGGCAGCTACAACGACCAAGATTCGGTACAACGCAGTGAGGTGTTACAGGCAGCGCTCGGCGAAGCCGGAATTCGCCTGAAGTTCACTCGCGGTACTATTGCGGAGATCAGCGCCCAATTCTTTGGCACCGAAAAGAAATTTGATATGCTGCTCTCGGCATGGACCGGCCGACCCGACCCGAGTATGACCTACGCACTCGGCTTCGACAAAGACGCTTACTACAATGCCGGACGTGAATGCGCGCCAGAACTCTCGCAATTGATCCAGAAAAGTCGCGAAAGTGAGGATCTTGCCATGCGTGCCGCCGTGTTCGCGAAGATCCAGCGCTTCGTGATGGAGAATGCTCTCTCGGCGCCGATCGCCTTCCAGTACGAACTCGACGCGCTCGCCGCGAAGGTCAGGGGCTACACGCCCGACCTACTCGGCAAGCCGAAATTCGAAAATATGTCGTTCGGGTAAGCCGGGCACAGGCAAGAGATGTCGCCTTCTCGGAAGTCTCGAGTTGTCGTGCGGCGATTGCTTCAGGCCGTGCCGGTGATCCTGCTTGCGACCTTCATCGTGTTTGCCTTGCTCAAGCTGGTTCCGGGCGATGTCGCGGTGACGCTCGCCGGCGACAATGCGTCGGATGCTCGAATCGCGGAGATCCGCCATCTCTACGGGCTCGACAGGCCATTCGCCGTGCAATACGTTGCCTGGCTGTGGAAGGCCGCGCACGGCAATCTGTCCGTCTCGCTGATTTCAAGCGAGCCGGTGCGAACCTCGATCCTGCGCTGTTTCCCGCATACGCTTCTGATCGTCGCGCTCGCCATGGCGATGGCTTTGGCGCTGGGCATTCCGCTTGGTGTCGCGGCCGCTAGCCGCGAGGGCGGCTGGGTTGACGGCGCGGTCATGACCGTCGCCTCTCTCGGTGTCGCGGTGCCGAATTTTTGGCTCGGCATGCTGCTTGTAGCGATATTCGCGCTCGACCTCAATTGGCTGCCGGCAACCGGCGCTGTCGCGCTTGGGGACAGCGTGCGCGGCGCGTTCAGCCATGCGCTTCTGCCGGCCTGTGCGCTTGCCGCCGGTGGCATCGCCGAGGTAGCGCGCCAGCTCCGTGCGTCGCTGGCCGAAATATTGTCTTCGCAGCAGGTGCGCACGCTGCACGCGAAGGGCCTATCGCCGGCGGCGATCTTGTGGCGGCACGGCCTCAAGAATGTTAGTGTCAACTTGCTTACCGTGGTCAGCCTGCTGTTCAACCGTATGCTCGCCGCGACCGTCGTCGTTGAAGCTGTCTTCGCTATTCCTGGCATGGGCAGCCTGATCGTCAACGCCGCGATCCATCGCGATTTTCCGGTAGTGCAGGGCGTGGTGTTCGCGATGGTCATCGTGGTCGTGCTGATCAATCTGATGACTGATATCCTCTACACCGTTCTCGATCCGAGGATCGCCTGACATGGACGGCCTCGCGCTCATCGCCGAGCGGCGGCCGAGCCCGCTCGCCGCCTTCGCGCGCTGGTTCCGGCGCGACCTCCGCGGCGCGCTGAGCCTCTCCTTTCTCGTCGCGCTGGTGACGCTGGCGACACTGGCGCCCTGGGTTGCGCCTTATTCTCCGACGGTCCAGGATCTCGACGCGATGATGGCGCCGATATCGCCGGGACACTGGCTCGGCACCGACGATCTCGGCCGCGACACGCTGAGCCGTCTGATCTATGGCGGCGGAGCTTCGCTCTACGCGAGTTTCCTCGCCGTCGCCATCGCCATCGTAATCGGCATCCCGGTTGGCATTTTTGCTGGCTATATCGGCGGCTGGGTTGATGAGTTCATCAGCCGCGTCATTGACAGCTTCCTATCTTTTCCAGCCGTCGTGCTCGCGATTGCGGTGACCAGCGCGCTCGGCATCGGCCTTACCAACGGCATGATTTCGGTTGGCATAGTGTTTGCGCCACAGCTCGCCCGGCTCTCTCGCGCGCGCACGCTGGTGGTGCGCAACGATCTCTACGTCGACAGCGCCCGCTGCTTCGGCGCCTCCACCGCCCATATTGTTTGGCGCCACATCCTGCCGAACACCATCCAGCCGGTAATCGTGCAGGTGACGCTGCTGCTCGCGGCCGCGCTGCTCGCGGAGGCCAGCCTCAGCTTTCTCGGCCTCGGTATCCAGCCGCCAAATGCGAGCTGGGGCGCGATGCTGGCGCGCGCCTATCAGAATATGGAGCTTGCGCCCGAGCAGATGTACCCGCCCGGCCTTGCGATCCTGCTCACGGCGCTCGCCTTCAATACGCTGGGTGAATCACTGCGCCTCGCGCTCGATCCGACCACGAGGCAGCTATGATGGCATGGGGGTAGGCATAAGACCCAAGGAAGTTTTCGTGCGTATGGTCGCCGAAAGCGGCGAATAGAAACTCAGGCATCAGCTCCTCGCGGACCTTCTTTCCCCCCCTGACGGCAAAGCACAAGGAAGACGAGCATGACGGCATCCCGGGACGAGAAACACTATCTCGACGAGCTTCACGCGCTGTGGCGCAAGGCCTGGCCGACGGGAACCCCGCGCGATCCGCAATACCCGCATGGTGCCCTGGCGCTCAGCGAATACTTGCGCGCCTGGGCGAAGCGGCAACCGGACCACCCGGCCGTAATCTTCTATGGTCATGTGCTCAGCTATCGGGAATTCGATCGACAGAGCGACTGCATGGCCGCCCTCCTCGCCGCCAAAGGGGTCCAAAAGGGCGATCGGGTCGCGGTGTTTATGCCGAACTGTCCACAATTTCACATCGCCTTTCTTGGCATCCTCAAGCTCGGAGCGGTGCATGTGCCGGTCTCGCCGCTGTCGCGCGCATTCGAGCTCGAATATGAGCTGACCGACACTGGGGCAGAGGTCATCGTCGTGCTCGATCATCTGGCGGAAATCGTCGATGCGGTGAAGGCGAAAACATCGCTCCGCGAAATCATCGTCACCAGCTTTGCGGATGTGATCCCGGCGAACCCGAGCATTCCCGTCCCGGAATTGCTTTGTGTGCCGCGTCTCGCGGTCCCCGGCGCGACTGACCTCCTGCCGGCGCTGGCCGCACTTGGCGACGTTACACCGCTGCCGCCCGCCGGCCTCGATGACTTTGCCGCGCTCAACTACACGGGCGGCACGACCGGCATGCCGAAAGGGTGCGTCCATACCCAGAGGGACATGGTCTATACGGCCGCGGCTAATTGCGGCATATCAATCGACATCAACGAACAAAGCGTATGCTTGTCATTTTTTCCGGAATTCTGGATTGCCGGCGAAAATTTCGGCCTGATCTTCCCGCTATTCGCCGGGGCGACGCTGGTCTTGCTGGCGCGCTGGGATCCGCTCGGCATGCTGTCAGCCATCCAGAAATATAATGTCACGATCACCACAATGCCGGTCGATGGCGCGGTCGAGTTGATGGACCATGCGCGTTTCGCGGACTTCGATCTGTCGTCGCTGCGGCAGGTGCGCGTGGTCTCCTTCGTCAAAAAACTTAATATCGATTATCGGCGGCGCTGGCAGGAACTCACCGGCACCATCCTCGCCGAGGCCTCCTGGGGCATGACCGAGACCCACACCTCCAACACCTTCACCACCGGCTTTCAGGGCGATGATTTCGACCTCAAATCACAACCAATTTTCGTCGGCCTGCCGGTCCCCGGCGCGGAATTCAAGATCACTGATTTCGAGACCGGCACGCTGGTGCCCATCGGTGGTGACGGTGAGATCCGCGTCCGCACGCCGGCGTTGCTAAAAAGCTACTGGAATAGGCCGGAGGCGAGCACGATCGCCCTCGGCGATGGTTGGCTGCGCACTGGCGATATCGGAAGGATCGATACCGATGGGTTTATTCATTTTCTCGGCCGTCGCAAGGAGATGCTGAAGGTGAAGGGCATGAGCGTGTTTCCGCCGGAGATTGAAGCCCTGCTCGGCCAGCACCCGGCGGTGCTCGGCTCCGGCGTAATCGGACGAGACGATGCGGAGAAAGGACAAGTGCCAGTCGCGTTCGTGCAGATCAAGCCGGAAGCCCTTGCCACCATCACGGCCGAGCAGTTGCAAGCCTGGTGCAGGGAGCGCATGGCGGTCTACAAGGTTCCTGAGATACGCCTCATCGAGGCGCTGCCGTTGACCGCAACCGGTAAGGTAAAAAAACAGGAGCTCCGCCTCTAGCGTAAAAAGCTTAACCTCCCGATGCGGGCAACACTGCTTACCTTCGGAGGCAAGGCATGCGGCAGACCACTATGTTGTTCCGCGCCGCAAACTTCAAACCTCGTTTTATCGGAAACATGATGCCGTTTCATAAGTTACTGATCGCCAATCGTGGCGAGATCGCCATTCGCATCGCACGTGCCGCCAACGAAGCGGGCCTTGCCACCGTCGCGATCCACCCCGCTGACGACGCGAGGTCACTCCACGTGCGCGTGGCGGATGAAGCGCGTGAGATTCCTGGCCGTGGCGCACATGCCTATCTCGATATCGATGCGGTGGTGGCAGCGGCGAAAGACGCAGGCTGCGATATGCTCCATCCAGGCTACGGCTTTCTGAGCGAGAATGCCGCGCTCGCGCGACGTTGCGCGGCAGACGGGATCGTGTTCATCGGGCCGTCGCCGGAAGCGCTCGACCTGTTGGGCGACAAGGTCGCGGCGAAACTGCTCGCCAGGCGTTGCGGCATTCCCGTAATCGAGGGTACCACCGGCCCGACGACGCTGGCGCAAGCACAGGCGTTTTTCGACTCCCTCGGGGATGGCGGCGCAGTGATGATCAAGGCGATCACTGGCGGCGGCGGGCGGGGCATGCGCGTCGTCGAGGACCGCGCTCATCTTGAAGACGCCTATGCGCGCTGTCAGTCGGAGGCGAAAGCCGCGTTCGGCAGTGACGGCGTCTATGTCGAACGTCTGGTTCACAAGGCGCGCCACATCGAGGTGCAAATCATCGGTGACCGGCATGGCGCGATCGAGCATTGTTGGGAGCGCGAATGCACGATCCAGCGGCGCCACCAAAAGCTTATCGAGGTGGCGCCAAGCCCCTCGCTCAGCGACGGGCTGCGCCGGCGCATTATTGACGCCGCGAAAACGCTCGCGGTGGCGGTGAAATACGACAGCCTCGGCACCTTCGAGTTCTTGGTCGATGGAGAGAGCGGCGGGGCTGACGCGCGCTTTACCTTCATAGAGGCCAATCCGCGGCTGCAGGTCGAACATACCGTAACCGAGGAAGTGCTCGGCATCGATCTGGTAAAGTCCCAGATCCTCGTCGCCGCCGGCGCGCCGCTCTCGGCCCTCGATCTGACAGAGGGGAAGATTCCGGCGCCGCGCGGCTACGCGATCCAGCTGCGTGTCAATATGGAAACCATAGACGCCGCCGGCAACACGCATCCAAGCGGCGGCACGCTCGCCGTGTTCGACCCACCATCCGGTCCCCGCGTCCGTGTCGACACCTTCGGCTATGCCGGCTACCGGACGAGCGCCGCGTTCGACTCGCTGCTGGCGAAGGTGGTCGTCCACAGCGCGGTGCCGCGATGGAAGGACGCGGTGGTGAAGGCCTCACGCGTGCTCCGCGAATTTCGCATCGATGGCGTGGAGAGCAACATCGCGTTCCTGCAGGCGATCCTCGCCCATCCCGAGTTTATCGGCAATCGCATCAGCACGCATTTCATCGACATGCACGTAGCCGATCTCGTCGCCGCAACAAAGACACCAGCGCGTCCGCTGTTCTTCGCCGCCGGCGCCGATACTGCCCTGGCAACAGCAGTAGGCGCGGCCGCGTCTGTCCCGGCCGGGTCCGAGCCGCTCCTGGCGCCGTTGCAAGGCACTGTGGTCGCAATCGCCGTTGGCGAAGGTGATCTGGTCCGCCCGGGTCAGCAGATCGCGGTGCTCGAATCGATGAAGATGGAGCATCTCTTGACCGCGCCACGCGGCGGTCGGATCACGAAAATCGTTGCGGGTGACGGGGTGACGCTGATGCAGGGTGACCCGCTCATGTTCCTCGCGCCCGCCGAAGTCGACGCCAGAGCGGCAGAGGGGGACGCAAGAGTCGATCCCGCTCACATCCGCCCGGATCTCGCGGAGTTGCTCGCGCGGCGTGCCAATACACGCGACGAGAACCGCCCAGCGGCGGTCGCGCGCCGGCGCAAAACCAGCCAGCGTACTACGCGCGAGAACATCGCCCAGCTAGTCGATCCTGGATCCTTCGTCGAATACGGCGCGCTTGCGGTCGCCGCACAGCGCCGTCGCCGCAACCTCGACGATCTGATCAAGAACACGCCGGCCGACGGACTGGTCACCGGCATCGCCACCATCAACGCCGATCAAATCGGCGCCGACAATGCGCGCTGCATGGTCATCGCCTACGACTATACCGTCCTTGCCGGCACGCAGGGGCACATGAACCACAAGAAGATCGACCGCATGCTTCAGCTTGCCGAGGAGTGGCGGCTGCCGCTGGTATTCTACGCCGAAGGCGGCGGCGGCCGTCCCGGCGACACCGATCGCCTCGGCATGACCGGCCTCGATGGCCCCTCTTTCGTGCAGTTCGCGAAGCTCTCCGGCCTCGTGCCGGTCATCGGGGTGGTGTCGGGTTACTGCTTTGCCGGCAATGCCGCTATGCTCGGCTGCTGTGATGTCATCATCGCCACGAAGAACGCCTCCATCGGCATGGGCGGGCCGGCGATGATCGAAGGTGGTGGCTTGGGCGTCTATCATCCCGCCGAGGTTGGCCCGGTCTCGTTCCAGGCGCCAAACGGCGTCGTCGACATCCTGGCCGAGGACGAGGAGGACGCGACCCGCATCGCGCAGCTTTATCTATCGTATTTCCAAGGGGAGATCGGGCAATGGCGGGCGCACGACCAGCGCCTCCTGCGGCATGTGATCCCAGAAAATCGCCTTCGCGTCTACGATGTTCGCGCCGTCATCGAGATCCTTGCCGACGAGGGATCGGTGCTCGAACTACGCCGCGATTTCGGTATCGGAATTATTACCGCCTTCATCCGTATCGAAGGCAAAGCTTTCGGCCTGATCGCCAATAATCCGAAGCATCTCGGCGGCGCGATCGACGCCCCGGCCGGCGACAAGGCGGCTCGCTTCATGCAGCTCTGCGATGCTTTCGACATACCCATCGTCTCGCTATGCGACACCCCCGGCTTCATGGTCGGGCCGGAAGCGGAAAAGACCGCGATCGTGCGTCACGTCGCGCGCATGTTCGTCATCGGCGCCAGCCTCACCGTGCCAGTGTTCGGGATCGTGCTGCGCAAGGGCTACGGACTCGGCGCGCAGTCGATGATCGGCGGCGGCTTCCACGCGTCGTTCTTCACGGTGGCGTGGCCGACTGGCGAATTTGGCGGCATGGGCCTCGAAGGCTATGTCCGTCTCGGCTTCCGCAAGGAAATGGAGGCGATCGCGGATCCCACCGAGCGCGAAACCTATTTCAAGGAAAAGGTGGCGCAACTCTATGCCAACGGCAAAGCTGTCTCGATTGCCTCGGTGTTCGAGATCGACGACGTGATCGACCCGGCCGAGACCAGGCACTGGATCATGACTGGACTCCGTTCAGTGCCCTCCTCATCAAAAAGGATCTCGCGCAAGCGCCCGTGCATCGACGCCTGGTAGAGAGCAGAGCGCCACGCTGTTGTAAAATCGCTTGTAATAACGACCCCCTGAGGGGCGAAAATCGCGTCCAATTTCGACCCCTCTGACGTTTGATGTCAGGACCCTCACTAACGCCCGAGGTGGGCGTGGGGGGCTAATTGGGGGATGATCGCAGTGGATCGGATTAGTGAGATAGGCCCAGTGACCGCGAAGCTGTGTGATTTGGCCATCTGAGGTGACGTGTTCCGTTTCGGTCCGTAAGGTCGCCAACTTGAGGGCTGGTGGAGGCGGGCGCGATGCAGCGGATGTGGTCTGCGGACGAGTTGGGCGAGCGCTGGTCGCTGCTGCCGGAGGATCTGGCGCTGTTGGCTGGGCGGGTTGACGCGGGCAAGCTCGGATTTGCGGTCCAACTCGCGTTCTGGCGCCAGCACGGCCGCTTTCCCGACGACGAGGCGGAGGTTGCCCCGGCTGTGGTCGCGCATCTCGCTTCCCAGATCGGAGTAGGCGTGGAGGCGCTGGATGGCTACGCCTGGGCGGGCCGCAGCGGGCGTCGGCATCGGGTAGCCATCATCGACCACCTGGCGGTTGCCGCGTTCGACGAGGCGGCGGATGCCCGGTTCCGGATCTGGCTGGCAGACGACGTGCTGCCACGCGAG
>JAJZVE010000043.1 GCA_021845835.1 Pseudomonadota bacterium
CGCAACTATACCGCCGATCTGGGCATCGTCGCCGACGCGCGCGCCTTCCTGCGCCAGCTCCTCGCCGAACTCGACCGTATCGGTGCCGCCACGCCGGAGCGGCGGCAATGGCTGGCGGCGATCGCGGGCTGGCGGGCGGAGTGGGAGGCGTTCGTGCGGCCCAACTTCGCCATCGACACCTCGCCGCTGCGGCCGGAGCCGGTGGTGGAAGCGGTGCGCCGGGTGCTGCCGGACGATGCCATCATCTCGCTCGACTCGGGCGTCCACCACAACTGGTTCATGCAGTTCTGGGAAGCGCGGCAGCCGCAGACCATGCTGAACGCCTGGGGGTTCTCGGCGATGGGGTTCGGCGTCAGCGGCATCCTCGGCGCCAAGCTCGCCGCGCCCGACCGGGTATGCGTGTCGATCTGCGGTGACGGCGGCTTCACCATGACGCCGCACGTTCTGTGCACCGCCGTGGAATACGACATCCCGTGCATCTGGCTGATCTGGAACAACTTCGCCTGGGGTGCGATCCGCGACATCCAGTACGGGCTGTTCGACGGGCGCGAGTACGGCACCGCCTTCTACAGCGGCGAGAACCGCCGGCCCTACAATCCGGATTTCGCGGCGCTGGCGCGCGCGCACGGCGTCAATGGCGTGACCGTGACGCGCATCGCCGACCTGGCGCCGGCGCTGCAGGCGGCGATCGCCGCCAACCGGCCCTGCGTGCTGGACGTGCATGTCGATGCCAATGTCCGCCCGCCCGCGACCGGCACCTGGGCGCTGCCGCCGATCCCGCACAAGGAACCCGTGTTCGGCCGCCGCCTGACCGCCGCCGGGATGATCGCCGCCGAGCGGGCGGGGATGTAGCGCCGTGGCCCATATCCTGGTGACCGGCGGCGGCGGCTTCATCGGCCTCGCGGTCTGCCGGGCGCTGGCCGCGCGCGGCGACCGGGCGACGGCGCTGGACGTGGCGATCTCCCCCGGTCTGGCCGCGCTGGCCGGGTCCGGCGCGAACGTGCGCGCGGTGCAGGGCGAGCTGCTGGAATGGCCGCGCGTCGCCGAGCTGTTCCGCGCCGACCGGCCGGATGCGGTGATCCACTGCGCGGCGATCGTCGGCGTGCTGCACTCCGTGCGCGCGCCGATGGCAACCATGCGCGTCAACGTCGAGGGCAGCCTGACGCTGCTGGAAGCCATGCGCCTGCACGGCGTGCGACGCATGATCCATATCAGCAGCGAGGAGACCTACGGCGACTTCCAGGCGCCGGTGATCGCCGAGGACCATCCGCAGAACCCGGTGATGGCCTACGGCGTGTCGAAGCTCGCGGTGGAGCATCTGGCGCGCAGCTACCGGGCGATCTACGGGACCGAGACGATCCACCTGCGCACGTCATGGGTGTACGGCCCCGGCCTGCCGCGGCTGCGCGTGCCGCGCACCTTCATCGACGCGGCGCTGGACGGGCGGGCGTTCCACCTCGCCGGCGGCGCGGAGATGCGGGTGGACCACACCTTCATCGACGACGTGGTGAATGGCATCCTGCGCGCGCTCGACCTGCCGGCGCATCCCTTCGACGCCTACAACCTGTCCAGCGGCGCCGCCGTCAGCCTCGCCGAGATCGCGGCGATGGTGAACGAACTGGTGCCCGGCGCGCGGGTCAGCGTGGGGCCGGGCGAATACAGCCACGGCGACCTTGGCGGCCTCGCGGTGCCCGGCGTGCGCAAGGGCGCGCTGGCGATCGGCCGCGCCAGGGACACGTTCGGCTACGTCCCCCGCTACGACATGCGACGCGGCCTGACCGCCAGCATCGCGCGCGAGCGCGCGGCGCGCGGCGGCTGACCGCGGCATCCGAAGCCATCGAGGAGACTGCCGGAATGTTCGAGAAGAACGGCGCCAGCATCCGCAACATCGCCGAAGTGCTGTGGGAGACGCCGCCCGCGCACTACGACGCGCACAGCAAGATGCTGGTCACGCCCGCCACCAGCACGAGCCGGCGCTTCGACCACCGCATCTCGTCCTACCAGCCGCGCGGCTACGTCGCCCCGCACAAGCACAAGGTGCAGGAGCAGATCTATCACGTGCTGGAAGGCGAAGGGCTGATGGAGATCGACGGCGAGCGCGTCGTGGTGCGCCGCCACGACTGCATCTTCCTGCCGCCCGGCGTGGAGCACGCGATCTACAACACCGGCCTGACGGACCTCGTGTTCTTCGTCATCACGACCCCGCCGACCGATGACTGACGCCGAGCCGCCGCCCGGCGACACGTACGACGCCGTGGTGGTCGGCGCCGGCGCCGGCGGCATGGCAGCGGCGGCGGTCGCCGCGGCCGAGGGCCTGCGCGTGCTGCTGGTCGAAAAGACCGGCCTGGTCGGCGGCACCACTGCCTGGTCCGGCGGCATGGTGTGGATTCCGGGCAACCGCAAGATGGCGGCGGCCGGGATGCCGGACAGTCTGGACGACGCCCGCACCTACCTGCAGGCAACCGTGCCGGAACCCGCCAACGCGACGCTGCGCGAGGTGTTTCTCGCGCGCGGCGACGAAGCGATCGGCTATCTGGAGGCGAGCACCGCGCTGCGGCTGCAGCCGGTCCGTGCCTATCCGGACTATTACTCCGACCTGCCCGGCGCGACGCCGGGCGGGCGGGTGCTGGAACCCTGTGCCTTCGACGGGCGGCGGCTCGGCGCGGACTTCGCGCGGCTGCGCCCGCCGCTGCCGGAGTTCACGCTGTTCGGCGGCATGATGGTGAACCGCGCCGACATCCCGCATCTGCGCCGCATCTTCCGCTCGGTCCCATCGACGCTGTGGTCGGCGCGGCTGCTGGTGCGGCACGCCTGGGAGCGGCTGCGGGCGCCGCGCGGCACCACGCTGCATCTGGGCAACGCCCTGGCGGGGCGGCTGTTCAGGTCGGTGCGCGACCTCAGGGTGGACATTCTGTTCGACGCCACGGTCAGCGAGCTGCTCACCGACGGCGGGCGCGTGACCGGCGCCGTGATCCAGAGCGGCGGCGCCGTGCGACGGATCGCGGCGCGGCGCGGCGTGGTGCTGGCGACCGGCGGCTTCTCGCACGACGCGGCGCTGCGGGCCGCCCATCTGCCCGCCGCCGCGGGGCCGGTCTCCGCCGCCGCGTCCGCCAGCACCGGCGACGGCGCCCGGCTGGGCGTGGCCGCGGGCGGCCGGGTGGGCACCGGACTGGCGAGCGGCGCGTTCTGGGTGCCGGCCTCGCTGTTCCGCCGCGCCGACGGCAGCCGGGGCGTGTTCCCCCACACCGTCACCGACCGCGCCAAGCCCGGCGTGATCGCCGTCAACCGCCGCGCCCGCCGCTTCGTCAACGAGGCCGAATCGTATCACGAATTCGTCCTGGCGATGCTGCGCGACAGCAACGCCCCCGGCGCGCCGGTACACCTGATCTGCGACCGGGACTTCCTGTGGCGCTACGGGCTGGGCTGCGTGCGGCCGTTCACGCTGCGGCTGCGCCCGTTCATCGACAGCGGCTACCTGATCCGCGCCGCCAGCATCGCCGGGCTGGCGGCGGCGCTGGGTCTCGATCCCGGCGAACTGAGCCGCACGGTCGAGAGCTACAACGAGGGCGCACGCCGCGGCGAGGATCGCGCGTTCGGACGCGGCAGCACGCTCTATCAGCGGCACATGGGCGATGCCGCGCACCGGCCTAATCCCTGCGTCGCGCCGATCGCGCGCGCGCCGTTCTACGCGGTGGCGCTGCATCCCGCCGACCTCGGCACCGCGGCGGGCCTGGTCACCAACGCCGACGCGCAGGTGCTGCGGGCGGACGGGCAGCCGATCGGCGGCCTGTATGCCTGCGGCAACGACATGAACTCGATCATGAACGGCCACTATCCGGGACCGGGCATCACGCTTGGTCCCGCCCTGACCTTCGGCTACATCGCCGGCCGGCACCTGGCCGCGACACCGGCAGCGGAGACAACGCCATGAGCGACGCGATGGCCCGGTTCGCCGTCAACACCTATGCGTACATCTACGACGGCGGCGCCGCCGGGCGCATGCGCCGGCTTGCCGACCAGGGCTACGGCGCGGTGGAGCTGATGCTCTCTCCGGGCCATCTCTGGCCCGCCGAGCTGGACGCGGCGGCGCGGCGCGAGCTGCGCGCGCTCGGCGCATCGCGCCTGCCGATCGTGACGCTGAACATGCCCAACCTGGATATCAACATCGCGGCGGGGGCGCAGGAAATGCGCGACTACTCGCTCGGCCTGCTGATCCAGAGCGTGCGCTGTGCCGGCGAGATCGGTGCCGGCGGCCTGATCCTGGGGCCGGGCAAGCCGAACCCGCTGTTCCCGATGCCGCACGCGCGCATGCTGGACCATTTTCATCGCGCGCTCGACGTGCTGGCGCCGGTTGCCCGCGCCGCCGGGACGCGGCTGCTGGTCGAGAACATCCCGTTCGGCTTCCTGCCCGGCGCGGCGGAGCTGATGGCGGCGATCGACGCCCACGGCGACCCGGACATCCGCGTGATCTACGATCTGGCCAACGCGCATTTCATCGCCGAGGACACTGCCGCCGGTCTGCGCCGCGTGCGGCAGCGGCTGAGCCTCGTGCATGTCTCCGACACCACGCGCACGCGCTATCGCCACGACCCGCTCGGGCAGGGCGACCTGGCGCTGGAGGGGCTGGCGGCGGTGCTGGCCGAGGTTGGCTATCGCGACCGGATCATGCTGGAAGTGATCTCCGCGACCCCGGACCAGGACATCGCCGACAGCGCGCGGCGCCTCGCCGCCGCCGGGTTGGGCTGAGGCTGCCATGACGGAGACCGTGCCATGACCGACGAACAAGCGGCGGCGACCATCCCGAACCTGATCGGCGGCGCCTGGCGCCAGCCGGCGCGCAGCGTGCCGGTGCGTGACCCCTATTCCGGTCGCGTGGTGGCGCACGCGCCCGACTCGACACTGGAGGAACTGGACCAGGCGCTCGACGCCGCCGTGGCCGCCAGGGCGGTGATGGCCGCGCTGCCCGGCTACCAGCGGGCGGCGCTGCTGCGCCGCGTCTCGGCGCTGCTGGCCGGCCGCGCCGATGCGATCGCCGAGGTGATGACGCGCGAGACCGGCAAGGCGCTGAAGGACGCGCGCGCGGAGGTGGTCCGCTCGCAGGACACGCTCGGCCTTGCCGCCGAGGAGGCGATCCGCATCGAGGGCGAGCAGGTGCCGCTGGACGGCAGCGCGATGGGCGCGGGCAAGCTCGCCTTCCTGCTGCGCTTTCCGGTCGGCGTGATCGGCGCCATCACGCCGTTCAACGCGCCGTTCAACCTCGCCTGCCACAAGATCGCCCCGGCGCTCGCCGCCGGCAACGCGATCGTGCTGAAGGCGCCGCCGCAGTCGCCGGGCGTGGTGCATCGGCTGGTCGAGATGTTCGTCGAGGCCGGCGCGCCGCCGGGCGCGGTCAACGCGCTGTACGGCAACGAAGTCGGGCCGGCGCTGGTGCGCGACCGGCGCGTGGACTTCGTGACCTTCACCGGGTCGAGCCGGGTCGGCGCCGAGATCAGGGCCGCGTCCGGCCTGCGCCGGGTGGCGCTGGAACTCGGCGGCACCGGCCAGACCATCGTGCATGCCGACGCCGACATCGAAGCCGCCGCCCCGCTCTGCGCCCGCAACGCCATGCGCCTCGCCGGGCAGAGCTGCATATCGGTGCAGACGGTTTATGTCCACGAGAGCCTGTACGACCGTTTCGTGGAGCGGGCGGTGCAGGAGGTGAAGGGGATGCGGCTGGGCGATCCGATGGATCCCGCGACCGATATCGGCACGCTGATCGATGAGGCCGCCGCCCGACGGGTGGAAGCCTGGATCGCCGAGGCGGTGGCCGCCGGCGCCACCGCGCTGACCGGCGGGCGGCGGCACGGCGCGCAGGTGGAGCCGACGGTGCTGGTCGGGGTGAACCCGGCCATGCAGGTGGTCTGCAACGAGGTGTTCGGCCCGGTGGTCAGCATCCTGCCCTACACCGACTTCGACGCCGTCTGCCGCGAGGTGAGCGACAGCCGGTTCGGACTGCAGTGCGGCGTGTTCACGCGCTCGATGGAAATTGCCATGCGGGCGGTCAGGTCGATCCGCACCGGCGGCGTGATCCTGAACGGCAGCTCCACCTGGCGCACCGACCAGCTCGCCTATGGCGGCGTCAAGGACAGCGGCATCGGGCGCGAGGGACCGCGCTACGCCATCCGCGACATGACCGAGGAACGGCTGGTCGTGTTCAACATGTAGCGGTCTGGATGTAGCGCCCGGCCGCCGGCCTGATGCAGGATCGTGGCATGGCCGTCCGGATTGTGAAATGCTGCGGCGGCGATGCAGGCTGTCCGGCGGTTGCGCCGCCACGCTGAGGGAGAATTGCGATCTTGCCGCGCAAGATGGAAGAGTCGGAGGCACGGGAGGACGGTCGCGAGCGCGGCGGCATCCAGTCCATCGAGCGTGCCTGCGCGATCCTGGAGGCGATCGCGGCGGCGCGGGACGGCATCACGCTCGCCGAGCTGAGCAAGCGGCTCGGCCTGCACACCAGCACCGCGTTCCATCTGGTGCAGACCCTGGTCGCGCTCGGCTATGTGCGGCAGGTCCGCGATACCAAGCGATACCGCATCGGCCGGCCGCTGTTCACGCTCGCCGCCGCCGCGCTTGACGAGGTGGAGATGGTGAGCCTCGCCACCCCGATCCTGGAGCAGCTCTCGGCCGGGACCGGGGAGAGCGGGCATTTCGGCGTCTGGTCCGGCGGCAGCGTGGTGGTCATGGCGCGCACGCCGGGCACCGGCGCGTTCCAGATGACGAGCAATCCCGGGCTGGTACGGCCGGCGTACTGCACGGCGCTCGGCAAGGTGCTGCTCGCCTTCCTCTCGGACCGCGAGCTGGATCGCTTTTTCGCCGCGACCGAACTGCGCGCCCTGTCCGCCAGGACCATCACCGATCCGCTGCGGCTGCGGCGCGAGCTGGAGGCGATCCGCCGCACCGGCATCGCCTACGACGACGGCGAGTTCGATCCGGAGGTGCGCTGCGTCGCGGCCCCGGTGCGCGACTTCACCGGCCGGGTGAGCGGCGTGATCGGGGTGTCCGGCCCGGTCTGGCGGCTGTCGTTGCAGGCGCTGCAGGGCAAGGCGGCGCTGGTCGGGCGCGCGGCGGCGGAGATGTCCGCAAGCCTCGGCTACGCACCGGAAAAGGTGGCGGCGCTGGCGTCCTGAAGCCGGGTTCGCGCCGATTGATTCCGATCAAGTTGTCGCGCCGCGCGGCTCCCTATGCTGGCGCGGCCATGCAGCGGCTGGAGGAAGCAGCAACCATGCCGGCCGAAGCTGAAGCTGCTGGGCGGTCCGTCGGCGCCAGGGTCGTGATCGGGCGCGACGGCTTGCAGGCGCTGCTGGTCGCGCTGCAGGCACGCGGCTTCGACGTGGTGGCGCCGACGCTGCGCGACGGCGCCATCATCTATGACCGGATCGGGCATATCGACGAATTGCCGGTCGGCTGGGGCGATCGCCAGGACGCCGGCAGCTACCGGCTGCAGCGGCGCGGCGACGCAGCGCTGTTCGGCTATGCCGTCGGGCCGCATTCCTGGAAGCGCTTCCTGCATCCGCCGCAGGAACGGCTGTTCCGGGCGACGCGGCAGGGTGAGGGGTTCGCGCTGCTGGCGGAACCGGCGCCGGCGGCGCCGTTCGCGTTCATCGGCGTGCGCGCCTGCGAGCTGCACGCGATCGCGATCCAGGACCGTGTGTTCCTCGACGGGCCGCATCCGGACCGCAGCTACGCCGAGCGGCGGCGCGGCGCCTTCATCGTGGCGCTGAACTGCGGCACCGCGGGCGGCGCCTGCTTCTGCGCCTCGATGGGTACCGGCCCGCGCGCCGCGGCCGGGTTCGACCTGGCGCTCACCGAGCTGATCGACGATACGCGGCACGAATTCGTGGTCGAGGTCGGCAGCGACGCGGGCGCCGGCGTGCTCGCCGCGCTGCCGTCGCGCCCCGCCGGGCCGCAAACCGTGCAGGCGGCCGAGGCCGTCATCGCCCACACCGCGGGCAGCATGGGCCGGCACCTGGACACGGCCGGACTGAAGGAGCGGCTGCAGGCCAATCCCGAGCACCGGCGCTGGAACGAGGTGGCCGCGCGCTGCCTCGGGTGTGCCAATTGCACGATGGTCTGCCCGACCTGCTTCTGCACCACGGTCGGCGACCACACCGACCTCACGGGCCGCGAAGCGGAGCGCGTGCGGCGCTGGGATTCCTGCTTCACCGCCGAATTCTCCTATATCCACGGCGGCACGGTGCGCGCGAGCACGCGCGCGCGCTACCGGCAGTGGCTGACGCACAAGCTGGCGCACTGGATCGACCAGTTCGGTACCTCGGGCTGCGTCGGCTGCGGGCGCTGCATCGCGTGGTGTCCGGTCGGCATCGACATCACCGAGGAAGCCGCGGCAATCCGCCCGAAGCCCGCACCGGCGCGCGAGACGCAGGAGGCATCGCATGGAAACGCTTGAACGGCTGCTGCTGGCGCATCCCTTCCTCGCCGGCATCGACCCCGCGCTCGGCCGCGTGCTGGTCGGCTGCGCCCGCAACCTGCGCTTCGCGGCGGGCGAATTCCTGTTCCGCGAGGGCGAGGCCGCCGACACCTTCTATCTGGTCCGCGAAGGCAAGGTCGCGCTGGAACTGCATGTCCCGGGGCGCCCGCCGCTGGTGGTGGCGACCCTCGGCGACAGCGAGCTGGTCGGCGCGTCCTGGCTGGTGCCGCCGTACCGCTGGAGCTACGACGCCCGCGCCACCGCACCGACCCGTGCCTTCGCCCTCGACGCCGCCTGCCTGCGGCAGAAGAGCGAGGCCGACCACCACCTCGGCTACGAGATGATGAAGCGCCTGCTGCCGGTGATGGTGAAACGCATGGAGGCGGGGCGCCAGCAACTGCTCGACGTGTACGGACATGCGCCGGCATGAGCGCCGCCGCGATGGCCGACGCGATGCTGCCGGTGCCCTGGCGGGTAAGCGCCGTGCGGCAGGAGATCGCCGATGTGGTCACGCTCGATCTGGTGCCGCTCGCCGGCGCGCCGCCGGCCTTCGCGCCCGGGCAGTTCAACATGCTGTATGCGTTCGGCATCGGCGAGGTGCCGATCAGCCTGAGCGGCGATCCCGCCGACCGCACCCGCTTCGTGCATACCGTGCGCGCGGTCGGCACGGCGAGTGCGGCGATCGCGCAGGCGCAGCCGGGCAGCGTGCTGGGCCTGCGCGGCCCGTTCGGCAGCGCCTGGCCGGTCAGGGAGGCGGAAGGACATGACATCCTGGTCGTCGCCGGCGGCCTCGGCCTCGCGCCGCTGCGGCCGGCGATCTACCATGTGCTGACGCACAGCGAGCGGTTCGGCCGCATCGTCGTGCTGTACGGCAGCCGCGGCCCGGCCGACATCCTGTTCCACGACGAACTCGCCGCGTGGCGCGGCCGGCTGGACGTGGAGGTGAGCGTCACGGTGGATCACGCCGATCCGTCCTGGCACGGCCATGTCGGCGTGGTGCCGTCGCTGATCGAGCGGACTGCGTTCGATCCGCACAACACCGTGGCGCTGGTGTGCGGGCCGGAGGTGATGATGCGCTTCGCGGCGCGTGCGCTGCAGGCGGCCGGCATGGCGCCCGAACGCATGCATCTGTCGATGGAGCGCAATATGAAATGCGCCGTCGGCCTGTGCGGGCATTGCCAGTTCGGTCCCGACTTCGTGTGCAAGGACGGGCCGGTGCTGCGCCACGACCGCATCGCCGCGCGTCTGGCAGCGCGGGAGATCTGACATGGCGCGCCCGACAGTCGCGGTGTGGAAATTCGCCTCCTGCGACGGCTGCCAGTTGTCGCTGCTGGATTGCGAGGATGAACTGCTGGCGGTTGCCGGCGCGCTCGACATCGCCTATTTCATCGAGGCGTCCAGCACGCTGCGTCCCGGCCCGTACGACCTGTCGATCGTCGAAGGGTCCATTACCACGGCGCATGATGCCGAACGCATCCGCGCCGTGCGCGCGCAATCAAAGCGCCTCATCACCATTGGCGCCTGTGCCACCGCCGGCGGCATCCAGGGCCTGCGCAACTTCGCCGACGTGACCGACTACATCGCCGCCGTCTATGCCTCGCCCGAGTACATCCGCACGCTTGCCACCTCGACGCCGATCACGGCGCATGTGAAGGTGGATTTCGAGCTGCGCGGCTGCCCGATCAACAAGGCGCAGTTGCTGGAAGTGATCTCCGCCCTGCTCGCCGGCCGCAAGCCGGGCATTGCGGACGAGAGCGTGTGCATTTCCTGCAAGCAGCGCGGCACCCCCTGCGTCATGGTCGCGCATGGCACGCCCTGCCTCGGCCCGGTCACGCATGCCGGCTGCGGCGCCATCTGCCCGCGCTACGGCCGCGGCTGCTACGGCTGCTTCGGGCCATCGGAACAGGCGAACACCGCGGCCCTCGCGGCGGCGTGGCGGGCGCTGGGCGCCGACCGGCGCAGCATCCACCGGGTGTTCCGCACCTTCAACGCGGCGGCCGAGCCGTTCCGCAACGAGAGCGAGGCGCATGCCGACCAGGACCATCCGCGTTGACAACCTGACCCGCGTCGAGGGCGAAGGCGCACTGGAACTCGACATCCAGGACGGCGCGGTCGCCGGCGTGCGGCTGTCGATCTTCGAGCCGCCGCGCTTCTTCGAGGCGCTGCTGCGCGGCCGCGACTGCGCCGAGGCGCCCGACATCACCGCGCGCATCTGCGGCATCTGTCCCGTCGCCTACCAGATGAGCGCGGTGCACGCGATGGAGGATGCGCTCGGCGTCACCGTCGCGGGCCAACTGCGCGCGCTGCGGCGGCTGCTCTATTGCGGCGAATGGATCGAGAGCCACGCACTGCATATCGTGCTGCTGCACGCGCCCGACTTCCTCGGCCTTCCGGACGCGATCCGCATGGCGGAGCAGCACGGCGACGTGGTGCGGCGCGGCCTCATGCTGAAGAAGGCCGGCAACGATCTGTTGCGGCTGCTCGGCGGGCGCGAGATCCATCCGGTGAACGTGCGCGTCGGCGGCTTCTACCGCGTGCCAACGCGCGCCGAACTGGCGCCGCTGGCGGCGACGCTGCAGGAGGCGCGCGAGACCGCGATCGCACTGGCGCGCTGGGTGGCCGGTTTCCCGTTCCCCGATTTCGAACGCGATTACGAGTTCGTGGCGCTGCACCATGCTGACGAGTATCCGCTCAACGCCGGCCGCATCATCTCCAGCCGCGGTCTCGACATCGCCGTTGCCGACTACGAATCGGCGTTCGAGGAGCGGCATGTCGCGCATTCGACCGCGCTGCAGTCGGCGCTGCGCGCGCGCGGCAGCTATCTGGTCGGGCCGCTCGCCCGCTTCAACCTGAATTATGCGCAGCTCGGCGCGCCGGTGCAGGCGCTGGCGGCGGAACTGGGGCTGGCGCCGGGCTGCCGCAATCCGTTCCGCAGCATCGTCGTGCGCGCGATCGAGCTGGTCTATGCCTGCGAGGAGGCGCTGCGCCTGATCGCCGCCTACGAACCGCCGGGCGCGCCGGCGGTGCCGGTCGCACGCCGGGCGGGCGTGGGCATGGCCTGCACCGAGGCGCCGCGCGGAATTTTGTATCACCGCTACCGGCTGGATGCGGACGGCAGCATACGCGAAGCGCGCATCGTGCCGCCGACGTCGCAGAACCAGTCGGTGATCGAGGAGGACGTGCGCGCCGTCGCCACGCGCAGCCTCGATCTGTCGGAGGACGCGCTGCGCGACCGCTGCGAGCAGGCGATCCGCAACTACGATCCGTGCATTTCCTGTTCGACGCATTTCCTGCGCCTGACGGTGCGGCGGCAGTGACGGTGCGGACGCTGGTGATCGGCGTCGGCAACCCCGATCGCGGCGACGATGCGGTCGGGCTGCACGTCGCGCGCCGCGTCGCCGCGGCGGCGCCGCAGGTATCGGTGATCGAGGCCGCCGGCGACGCGCTGATGCTGCTGGACCGCTGGCGCGGCGCCGAGCACGTGGTGCTGGTCGATGCCGCGGCGCCGCTGTCGGCGCCCGGGACCATCCATCGCCTCGATCCCATCGCAGCGCCGCTGCCGCGCGAGATCGTGCCCGGCTCCACGCACGCCTTCGGCGTTGCCGAAGCGGTCGAACTGGCGCGGCGGCTCGCGGCACTGCCGCCGCGGATGACGATCTATGCCATCGAGGCCGGCGGCTTCGCCGCGGGTGCAGCACTGACGCCGGCGGTTGCGGCGGCGGCGGTGCTGGTGGCGGCGCGCATCGCCGCCGAGGCCGGCGGCGCGCCGCTCAGGCCGAAGGGCGCGGCACTGCGGGCGCAATCGCCTCGAACAGATTGATCGCGCGCACCGGCCGATCCTCCGGCAGGGCGAGGATGGCGTCGATCAGCGCGCGCGCGTCCAGGCGGCTGTTTGCGCCATCGGCGATCAGCCCGGCCGCCTTGACCACCAGATCGGCCGGCGACACCGGGTTCTCGGGATCGCCTTTCGCTGCCTCGCGCGTTGCCCTGAAGGTCTGTCCGTCCACGGTCTCCACCACCAGATCGGTGCCCCAGGCGTCGGGATAGGCCCGATCGATGGACGCGGAGATCGCCAGTGCCACCCTGGCGCGCAGCGGCGCCGCTGCGGCACGTCGGGACGCCGCGAAGCTGGCCTGGTCCACCCGCCCGTCGGCGAGCGCCACGGCGGCGCAATGCTGCAGCGAGAACTTGGCGCTGTACGGGTCGTGCGGATCGGGCCGGTCGCAGATATCCATGGCGGCGCGGTAGGTGCCGATCTGCACGCGCGCGATCGGACGGCCCTGCAGTCGGGCGTGCAGCTCGATCGCTGCGTCGATGGTCGGGTGCGTGTGGCGGCAGCACGGCCAGGGCTTGATCGAACTGCGCGCCAGTTCCCACGGCCCCTGCGGCCCCGCGAGCAGCGCGGCGGGCGCCGGGTCGGGGCAGAGGCCTTTGAAGAAGCCGCGCTCGCCTTCCAGGATCGTGTCCGGGCCGGTGAAGCCCTGCTGTGCCAGCAGCGCCGCCAGCACGCCCGATTCGGCGGCGCGGGCGGTGTGCAGGTGCTTGCTCATCGCGCCGGAGGAGAGGAATTCCCACAGGCCCGAGGACTGCGTGCCGGCATTGCCGAGCGCCCACACCGTCTGCGTCTCGTCCAGCCCGAGCAGTTGCGCGGCGGCCATCGCCGAGCCGAACGGGCCGCACGTGCTGGTGCTGTGCCAGATGCGGTAATGCGCCGTGCCCGCCGCCATGCCGACGCGCGCGCCGGCCTCGTAGCCGGCCAGTACCGCCGTGAGCAGGGCACGGCCACCCAGATCGCGCTGCTCGGCGATGGCCCAGGCGGCGGGGATCACGACGCAGCCGGGATGCGTGACCGAGGCGCGATGCAGGTCGTCCACCTCCAGGATGTGCGACAGGCCGCCGAAGTAGAAGGCGCGGCGGCCCGTGTCCGCCGCCGCCGGCGGCGCCACCGCGGCCAGCATGCGCGCCGGTTCGCTGTGCAGTGCGCCGACCGCGCAGGCGATGGTGTCCAGCACGAACAGCGCGGCGCGGCGCAGGTCGTCCTCGCCGACCGGCTTGCCGCGGATCAGGCGGATGAGGTCACGCGACAGCGTCATGTCCCTTGCTTCCTTTGCTTGCCTTGACGCGGCGTTGCGGCCGTCCGCGCGCGGCGGGAGTCCGCTAGTGGACTGCGGCGTACATCACCTTCTCCTCGGTCGCTTCGAGACCGGAGAATTCCTCGACGATCCTGCCTTGCCGCGCCACCAGCAGGCGATCGGACAGCAGCAGGACTTCCGGCAGGTACGAGGATATCACCACGACCGCCTTGCCCTCGTCCGCCAGGCGATTGATGATCTGGTGGATCTCCGCGATCGCGCCGACATCCACGCCGCGCGTCGGTTCGTCGAAGATGATCAGGTCCGGATCCTGCACCAGCGACTTGGCGATCACCACCTTCTGCTGGTTGCCGCCGGACAGCTCGACCACGCGCACGCCCTTGCCGACCGCGCGGATGTTCAGGAACCTGATCCATCGCTCGCCGACGGCGTCGATCTCGCGCCGGCGCAGCCAGAACCTGGTGGGTCCGAGCCTGGCCAGCCTGCTCACGAAGATGTTGTAGCTGATCGTCATGGTTTCGAAGAAGCCTTCGACCTTGCGATCCTCGGTGATGTAGGCGATGCCGTCGCGCACACCCGGTGCCGGCACGCGGTAGCGCACCGGCCGCTCGCCGAGCAGCACCTTTCCTCCGTGCCTGTAGTTCCGCTTGATGGCACCGGAGACCACCTTGAACGTCTCGGTCCGCCCCGATCCGACCAGCCCGAAAATGCCGGTGATCTGCCCCGAGAAGACCGACAGGGAATTGTTCTTCACCATGTTGCCGACGCGCAGGTTCTGCACGCTGAGCACGAGCTTGCCGTGCGGGCGGACGAAGTTCTTGCGCGTCCCGTACAGCTCCTGCGACAGGTCGCGACCCACCATCGCCTGCACGATCTTCTGGCGATCCAGGTTTCCGGTGGGTTC
>JAJZVE010000044.1 GCA_021845835.1 Pseudomonadota bacterium
CGGTCACCGGCGCGCCGCGCCAGCGCACCTCGCCCGCGGTCGGCCGCAGCAGGCCGGCGACGATGCGCAGCAGCGTCGATTTTCCGGATCCGGAACGTCCGAGCAGGCCGACGATCTCGCCGCTGTGCAGCGTGAGATTGACATCCTCCAGCACCAGCAGATCGGCGGTGCTGTCCTTGTGGTAGGACTGCCGGCAGGCGCGGACCTCCAGCAGCGGCGCGGCGGCGGTGGCGTCCATGTCGTTGCCTCTCAGGTCAGGGTGAGCCGGCGGGTCGCGTAGGCATAGAGCGGCCGCCACAGCGCGCGATTGAACGACAGCACGAACACCGACATGACCGCAACGCCGAGCACGATGCGCGGGAAGTCGCCGGCGTCGGTGGCGTGCGCGATGTAGGCGCCGAGACCGTGCGCCGAGATCTTGTCGTCGCCCCAGGTCGCCACCTCGGCGACGATGGCGGCGTTCCAGGAGCCGCCGGAGGCGGTGATTGCACCGGTGACAAAATAGGGGAAAATCCCCGGCAGCATCACGCGCCGCCACCACAGCCAGCCGCGCACGCCAAAATTCTTCGCCGCTTCCTGCAGGTCGCCGGGAAAGGCGGAGGCGCCGGCGACCACGTTGAACAGGATGTACCACTGCGTGCCGAGAATCATCAGCGGCGTCAGCCAGATGTCGGCGTTGAGGTGGTAGCGCACGATGACCACGACGAAGATCGGGAACAGCAGGTTCGCCGGGAAGGCGGCGAGGAACTGCGCCGCGACCTGGATGCGCCGCGCCCAGTCGGGCCGCAGTCCGATCCACACGCCGATCGGCACCCAGACCAGCGCGGCGAGCGCGATCAGCACCACGACGCGCAGCAGCGTGATGAAGCCGAGTCCGACCGCCTCGCCGAGATCGTTCCAGCCGATATGGCTGCCGATGATGTAGGCAATCAGCTTCCATGCCGCGAACAGCGTCACCAGCGCGACCAGCGCGAAGAACGCCGCGTCTGCGGCACCGGACGAGACGCGCCGCGCCGCCACCGCGCGCCCGGTGGGACGGCCGATCGGCAACCGCGTGATCGCGCCGACAGCATCGGCGAGCGCATCGCCGGCCCGCCGCAGCACCGCGGTGCGGCGCAGCAGTTGCAGCACCCACGGATCCGCGGCGACCGCGCCGGCGGTCATCTCGAAACGGAACTTCGCCGACCACGCCACCAGCGGACGGAACAGCAACTGGTCATACAGCACGATCACCACCAGCATGGCGGCGATCGCCCACAGCACCGCGCCGAGGTCGCGCCGTTCCAGCGCCTCCGCGACGTAGGAGCCGATGCCCGGCAGCTTCCAGGTCTTGTCGCCGAGCGTGATCGCCTCCGAGGCGACCACGAAGAACCAGCCGCCCGACATCGACAGCATGGTGTTCCACACCAGGCCCGGCACGCCGAACGGCGCGTCCAGCCGCCAGAACCGCTGCCAGGAGGTGAGGCGGAAACTCTGCGTCGCCTCCTCCAGGTCGCGCGGCACCATGGTCAGCGCCTGGTACAGGCTGAACGCCATGTTCCAGGCCTGGCTGGTGAAGATCGCGAAGATGGCGGCGAGTTCCAGGCCGGCGACCCTGCCGGGGAACAGGCCCATGAAAAACACCGTGGTGAACGACAGGAAGCCCAGGATCGGCACCGACTGCAGCACGTCCAGCAGCGGGATCATCACCAGGCCGGCGCGCCGGCTCTTTGCCGCCAGCGGCGCGTAGGTGAAGGTGAACAGCAGCGAACAGCCGAGGGCGGCGAACATGCGCAGGGTGGTGCGCAGCGCGTATTCCGGCAGCCGCGCCGGATCGAGGCTGACCGACACCGCTTCGGGCGCGTCGATCGGCCGGAACGTCTGCGGCGTGACATGCGCGACCGCGGCGATGGCGGCGAACACGCACAGCAGCGCAACAACGTCCCAGCCGTTCGGCAGCCGCCTGCCGTGGGCCAGGACCGGATGGACGGTGCTCGACATGCAGGCGACCCCACGAACAGGCAACGACCCGCCCATTATCGCGGGTTGCGCCGCGGTGTCATCAAGGCGGAGATTGCCATTCCGTTAGGGTCTGCCCGCCGCTAGCGCATCCCCGTGCTGCCGAACCCGCCGTCCCCGCGCCCGCTCGGCGGCAGCGTCGCGACTTCATGCCAGCGCGCCCGCACGACCGGGGCCAGTACCGCCTGGGCAATGCGCATGCCGCGTTCGATGGTGAACGGCGCCGCGCCGGCGTTCATCACGATCACCTGCAGCTCGCCGCGATAATCCTCGTCCACGGTGCCGGGGCCGTTGGGCAGCACGATGCCGTGCTTGAGCGCGAGGCCGGAGCGCGGGCGCACCTGCAGCTCGTAGCCGGGCGGCAGCGCGATGGCGAGGCCGGTCGGCACCAGCACGCGCGCGCCCGGCAGCAGGGTCAGCGGCTCCGCCACCGCCGCCAGCAGGTCCATTCCCGCCGCGCCGGCAGTGGCATAGGCGGGCAGCGGCAGCCCCTCGGCATGCGGCAGACGGCGGACGGCGATCGGCACGGTCATGCCAGCGCCGCCGCGATCCGCTGTGCCAGCCGCCGCGCCACCTCCGCCTTGGCGGCGCGCGGCCAGTGCTCGAATCCGGCCTGCGTCAGCAGATGCACCTCGTTCTCCGCCCCGCCCATCGCGCCGCCCTCTGCGCTCACGTCGTTGGCGACGATCCAGTCGCAGCCCTTGCGCCGGCGCTTGTCGGCGGCGTGCTGCTCCAGGTCCTGCGTCTCCGCGGCGAACCCCACCACGAGGCGCGGGCGCAGCGGACCGGGGGCGGCGAGGGTTGCCAGGATGTCGGGATTGGGCAGCAGTGCCAGGGCAGGCGGCGCGCCGCCCGGCGTCTTCTTGATCTTCTGCCCTGCCGCCTGCGCCACGCGCCAGTCGGCCACCGCGGCGGCGCACACGGCGGCATCGGCGGGCAGCGCGGCCTCGCAGGCGGCGAGCATCTCGGTTGCGCTTTCGACATGGCGGACAGCGACGCCCGGCGGATCGGCGATCGCCACCGGCCCGCTGACCAGCGTCACGCGCGCGCCGAGCTCGGCCAGCGCCGCGGCAATGGCGTGGCCCTGCCTGCCGCTGCTGCGGTTGGCGAGGTAGCGCACCGGGTCGATCGGCTCGTGCGTCGGCCCGCTGGTCACCAGCACGTGCCGCCCGGCCAGCGGCTGCGCCGGCGGCGCGAGCAGGTCCGCGATGGCGGCGAGGATCGTCGGCGGCTCGGCGAGCCGGCCGGGGCCGAACTCGTTGCACGCCATCGCCCCCTCCTCCGGCCCGACCACGGCGACGCCGCGCGCGGCCAGGCTCGCCATGTTGGCGACGGTCGCCGGATGCTGCCACATGCGCACGTTCATCGCGGGGGCGACCAGCACGCGCTTGTCGGTGGCGAGCAGCAGGGTGCTGGCCAGATCGTCCGCCAGCCCCGCCGCCATCTTGGCGAGGAGGTCGGCCGACGCCGGCACCACCACCACCAGGTCGGCGGCGCGCGATAGCTGGATATGGCCCATCTCGCTCTCGTCGGTGAGCGAAAACAGGTCGGTATAGACGCGCGCCTCGGTCAGCGCCTGCAACGACAGCGCGGTGACGAACTGCGCCCCGCCCGCGGTCAGCACCGCGGTCACGGCGCAATCCTCGCGCTTCAGCAGGCGCACCAGTTCCAGCGCCTTGAAGGCGGCGATGCCGCCCGCAACGATCAGCAGGAGGCGGCGTCCCGCGAGGCTCCCCATCGGGATCACAATCGCCAGCCGCTATGGATCGCGGCGATCCCGCCGGAGAGGTTGCGCACCCGCACGCGCGCCAGCCCCGCCTGCTCCATCATGCCGGCGAGCGTCGCCTGGTCGGGGAAGGTGCGGATGCTCTCGGCCAGGTACTGGTAGCTGGCCTCGTCCTGCGCCACCACGCGACCGAGTCGCGGCAGCACATGGAAGCTCCAGGCATCGTAGATCGGCCGCAGCGCCGCCACCTGCACGCGGCTGAACTCCAGGCACAGGAACCGCCCGCCCGGCCGCAGCACGCGCCGCGCCTCGCGCAGCACCGCCGGCTTGTCGGTGCAGTTGCGCAGGCCGAAGGCGATCGACACGACGTCGACGCAGCGGTCGGGCAGCGGCAGCCGCTCGGCGTCGGCGACCAGGAACGCGAGGTCGCGCAGCAGTCCGCGCGACACCGCGCGGGAGCGGCCGACCGCCAGCATCGCCGGGTTCACGTCGGAGAGCAGCACCGGCCCGCCGCCGCGCCGGACCCAGCCGAAGCTGATATCGCCGGTGCCGCCGGCGAGATCGAGCAGGCGCCGGCCCGGCCGCGGATCGAGCGCGACGACGAATTCGCGCTTCCAGGCGCGATGCACGCCGAGCGACATCAGGTCGTTCATCAGGTCGTAGCGCGTCGCCACGCTCGCGAACACGTCGCGCACCAGGCCGCGCTTCTCGTCCGGCAGCACCTGGCGGAAGCCGAAATCGACCGTTGCGGGGGCGGGGTTGTCGCTCATGGCGCGGAGCTATAGCGTGAAACCCTGTCATGCCGGAACTCCCCGAGGTCGAGACGGTGATGCGCGGCCTGCGCGCGCGGCTGCAGGGCCAGCGCATCCGCCGCGCCGTGGTCACGCGCCCGGACATGCGCTGGGCGTTCCCGCCCGGCCTCGCCGACCACCTGAGCGGCGCGCGCGTGGCAAGCTTCCGGCGGCGCGCCAAATACATCCTGATGCGGCTCGACGGCGGGCTGTCGGTGCTGATCCATCTCGGCATGTCGGGCCGGATGGTGCTGGCCCCGCTGGACGGCATGCCCGCCCCGCCGCACGAGCATGTGCGGCTGGAGACCGAGGACGGCTGGCGCGTCGGCTTCGTCGATCCGCGCCGCTTCGGCGCCGTCGATCTGGTGCCGACCGACGCCGAGGACGCGCACCGGCTGCTGGCCGGGCTGGGGCCGGAGCCGCTGGACGACGGCTTCACGCCCGAGGTGCTGTCGGCGGCGCTGGCCGGGCGGCGGACGCCGGTCAAGGCGGCGCTGCTCGACCAGCGCACCGTCGCCGGCCTGGGCAACATCTATGTGTGCGAGGCGTTGCACCGCGCCGGCATCAGCCCGCTGCGCGCCGCGCACACCATCCCCGGCGCGCGCGCCGCGCGTCTGGTGCCGGCGATCCGCGCGGTGCTGGGCGAAGCGATCGCGGCCGGCGGATCGTCGCTGCGCGATTACGTGCAGCCGGACGGCGAGCTGGGCTATTTCCAGCATGCCTGGCGCGTCTATGGGCGCGAGGGCGAACCCTGCGGCGCCGCCTGTCCCGGCCCGCCGGCCTGCGCCGGCGTGCGGCGTGTGGTGCAGTCGGCGCGCAGCAGCTTCTATTGCCCGCGCGCGCAACGCTAGCTAAAGCGGCGGCGGCCCGGGCACGGAGAACGGCGATGGCGGATTTCGAGACGATCCTGGTGGAGACGCATGGCCGCGTCGGCCTGATCCGGCTGAACCGGCCGCAGGCGATGAACGCGCTGTGCGACCAGATGATGGCCGAGCTCGGCACGCAGCTCGACGCCTTCGCCGCCGATGGGGGCATCGGTGCGGTCGTGCTCACCGGCTCGGACAAGGCGTTCGCCGCCGGCGCCGACATCAAGGAGATGAAGGACCGCAGCTATCCCGCGGTGCTGGACGACGACTGGATCGGCAAGCGGTGGGAACGCATCGTCAGCCTGCGCAAGCCGACCATCGCCGCGGTGGCGGGCTACGCGCTGGGCGGCGGCTGCGAACTCGCCATGATGTGCGACATCATCCTCGCCGCCGACACGGCCAAATTCGGCCAGCCGGAAATCAATCTCGGGGTCATTCCGGGGGCAGGCGGCTCGCAGCGGCTGACGCGCGCGGTCGGCAAGGCGAAGGCGATGGACATGATCCTGACCGGCCGCATGATGGACGCGGCGGAGGCGGAACGCTGCAGCCTGGTTTCCCGCGTGTTCCCCGCCGACGCGCTGGTCGCCGAGGCGATCAGGATCGCGGACCGCATCGCCGCGCTGTCGCCGGTCGCGGCGGCGCTGGCCAAGCAGGCGGTGAACCGCGCCTTCGAAACCACGCTCGCCGAAGGCGTGCGGGCCGAGCGGTCGCTGTTCCTGTCGCTGTTCGGCACGCCGGACCAGCGCGAGGGCATGGCCGCCTTCATCGAGAAGCGGCGCGCGAATTTCGGCCAGGGATGACGCGGCGCGTTTCCTTGACTCACGGCGCGGCTGTGCCTATCACATGCCTCCCTGACTATCACCCCGGAGCGCCGGACGGCACTCCGATTGTCCCCCATTTGATGTTTTCGCAGAGAGCCAATGGCTAACAATGCATCTGCGCGCAAGCGCATCCGTCAGACCGAACGCCGTACCGAGCGCAACCAGGCGCGTAAGGCGCGCATGCGCACCTTCGTCAAGAAGGTCGAGACGGCGATCGCCACCGGCGACCGCGCCACAGCGGCGGAGGCGCTGCGCCTGGCGCAGCCGGAGATGCAGCGGGCCGCCACCAAGGGCGTGGTCCACAGCAATACCGTGGCGCGCAAGCTTTCGCGACTGTCCGCTCGCATCAAGATCCTGCCGACCGCCTGACGCGCCTCGGGCCGCCTGCCAGGCCACGAGGCGGGAGGTGTGTCCACAGGCATTGTAACCGTGTGCGCAATAATATGGCCCGGTGACTAAGCCCGGGCCTGATTTCTTGTGCGACTCAGGACGTTTATTTACGGCGGCCGTGCGTCCCGAATTTTCTATTGCCAGGGACCAGATTTCGGCTTAGTCATTTCTGCGTTGGCGGCGGGTGCCGTCATCCCGTAAGCGATCCGAGATTGATCCTGGGCGCCGGGACGGGCGTTGACCGGGGCGGCTGGCGGTATCGGCCGCGCGGGAAGGAGTGCGGTGATCCATGCCAGCTTGGGCGCGCGTGAGGACGGGGGCATGAGCGAGCGTCCGGGCCACGACAGCACCCAGATTGCCGCCCAATGGGCGCGCGTCCGCGGACGGCTGCAAAACGAAATCGGCGATGTCGAATACCGCACCTGGCTCCGCCAGATGTCGCTGGGCGGCATCGATGGCGATGAAGTCACCGTCCGCCTGCCGACCCGCTTCCTGCGCGATTGGGTGCGCAATCATTACGGCGATCGGCTGAGCGCGCTCTGGCAGGCCGAGAACCGGCTGGTCCGGCGCGTCGATATCCGCGTCGGCGAAGCCGCCGCCGGACCGGAGCCGGCGTCGGCGCCCGCCGCCGCGCTGCCGGCCGCTTCGCCGCATGCCGATGCCGCCGGCGGGGAGCGCGGCGACCGGGTGGCGGCGGAGGCCGCGTTGGACGCGCGGTTCACCTTCGACAACTTCGTCGTCGGCAAGCCGAACGAGTTCGCCTATGCCTGCGCCCGCCGGGTCGCCGAGCAGCCCGCCTGCACCGGCTTCAACCCGCTGTTCCTCTACGGCGGCGTCGGCCTGGGCAAGACGCACCTGATGCACGCGGTGGCCTGGGAACTGAGCGGCCACGGCGACGCCGCCCGTCGTGCCCGCCCGGCGACGGTCGCCTATATGTCGGCCGAGCGGTTCATGTACCGCTTCATCGCCGCCATCCGCAGCCAGGCGACGATGGAGTTCAAGGAACAGTTGCGCAGCGTCGATGTGCTGATGATCGACGACCTGCAGTTCCTGATCGGCAAGGATGCAACCCAGGAAGAATTCTTCCACACCTTCAACGCGCTGGTCGATGCCGGCAAGCAGATCGTGGTGTCCGCCGACAAGTCGCCCTCCGACCTGTCGGGGCTGGAGGACCGGGTGCGCACGCGGCTCGGCTGCGGCATGGTGGCCGACCTGCACGCCACCACCTACGAGCTGCGCATTTCCATCCTGGAGGCGAAGGCGGCCCGCGCCGGCGTGGCGGTACCGCCGAAAGTGGTGGAATTCCTTGCCCACAAGATCACCTCCAACGTGCGCGAGCTGGAAGGCGCGCTGAACCGCCTGATCGCGCACGCCAACCTGTTCGGCCGCACGATCACGCTGGAAGCGACGCAGGAAGTGCTGCACGACATCCTCAAGGCGCACGACCGGCGCGTCACCATCGAGGAAATCCAGAAGCGCGTCGCCGAGCACTGGAACATCCGGCTGACCGACATGTCCTCGGCGCGGCGCGCGCGGGCCGTGGCGCGGCCGCGGCAGGTGGCGATGTTCCTCGCCAAGCAGCTCACCAGCCGGTCGCTGCCCGAGATCGGCCGGAAATTCGGCAACCGCGACCATACCACGGTGATGCATGCGGTGCAGCGCGTCACCGACCTGATGGCACGCGACGCCGGCTTCGCCGAGGACGTGGAACTGCTGCGGCGCATGCTGGAAAGCTGAGGCAACCGGGCGCTTGCGGCCGGCCGCCCCGTTGCTAGACTGGCGGACCCGCGATTCGGCCACCGTGGCCGCTCGCGCGCTGTCAGTCCGGTCCAATTTGAGGATGCGTCCGCTATGAAGATCAAGGTCGACCGGGCGTCGCTGCTGAAGGCGCTGGCCCACGTGCAGAGCGTGGTGGAAAAGCGCAACACCATCCCGATCCTGGCCAACGTGAAGATCGAGGCGCGCGACACAAGGCTGACGCTGACCGCGACCGACATGGAGATCGCGGTGGTCGAGGAGGTGCCGGCCACCTCCCTTGCCGACGGCGCCTGCACCGCGCCGGCTGCCACCCTCTACGAAATCGTGCGCAAGCTGCCTGAAGGGGCGGAGGTGCAGTTGGAGCATCCGGGCGGCGATGCCCAGCTGGCGCTGCGCGCCGGCCGCTACGCCACCAGCCTGGTCGTGCTGCCGACCGACGACTTCCCCGCCATGACCGCCGGCAGCCTGCCCTACCACTTCGCGCTGAACGCCCAGCACCTGCGCGGCCTGATCGACCGCACCCGCTTCGCCATCTCCACCGAGGAAACCCGCTACTACCTCAACGGCATCTTCCTGCACGCGGCCGAGAGCGACGGGGTGAAGGTGCTGCGTGCGGTCGCCACCGACGGCCACCGCCTCGCCCGCGTCGAGGAGCCGTTGCCGGAGGGCGCGGGCGGCATGCCGGGCGTGATCGTGCCGCGCAAGACCGTCGCCGAATTGCGAAAGTTGCTGGATGAAATCAGCGGCGACGTGGAGATCGCGCTGTCCGACACGCGCATCCAGTTCCACGCCGGGCCGGTGACGCTGACCAGCAAGCTGATCGACGGCACCTTCCCGGAATACGAGCGCGTCATCCCGCGCGACAACGACAAGGTGCTGCGCGTCGGCAAGAAGGATTTTTCCGATGCGGTGGCGCGCGTCGCCGCCATCTCGGCGGAGCGGTCGCGACCGGTGAAGCTGTCGCTCGGCCGCAACCTGCTGGTCCTCTCCGCCTCCAGCCCCGACCAGGGCACGGCCACCGAGGAACTGGACGGCGAGCGGGTGTCCTACGATTCCACGCCGCTGGAGATCGGCTTCCAGGCGCGCTACCTCAACGACATCACCGACCAGGTGGCGGGCGAGGTGGAATTCTGCTTCTCCGACGGCGCCGCGCCGACCATCGTGCGCGATGCCGGCGACGCCAGCGCGCTCTATGTGCTGATGCCGATGCGCGTCTGAATGTGCCCGCGCCCGGCCTGCGCCTGCTGCGGCTGACACTTACCGATTTCCGCAACTACCGGACGCTTGCCTGGCGGCCGGCGGGACATATCGCGGTGCTGTTCGGGCCGAACGGCAGCGGCAAGACCAATCTGCTGGAGGCGATCTCGCTGCTGGTGCCGGGGCGCGGCCTGCGCGGCGCGCGCATCGCCGACTTCGCCCGCCGCGGGCCGGACAGTGCCGGCGCCTGGGCGGTCGCGGCACGGCTGGCGACGCCGGACGGCGAGACCGACATCGGCACCGGCACGCCGCCCGACGGGCCGGCCGAGCGACGCATCTTCCGCATCGACGGCATGCCCCCGCGCAGCCAGGCGGAGGTGGCGGCGCGTGTCGCCGCGGTCTGGCTGACACCGCAGATGGACCGGTTGTTTCAGGAGGGTGCCGCCGGCCGCCGCCGCTTCCTGGATCGTCTGGCGTTCGCGCTGGAACCCGCGCACGCGCGCGAGGTGGCCGCGCACGACACCGCGCTGGCCGGCCGCAACCGCCTGCTCGCCACCGGCCACGCCGACGCGGCCTGGCTCGCCGGACTGGAGGACGCGATGGCGCGTCATGCCGTCGCCGTCACCGCAGCGCGCGCCACGCTGGCCGCGCGGTTGAATGCCGCGCTGGCGGCGGGCGCCGCCTCTCCCTTCCCTGCCGCCCGCCTCGGTCTGCTCTGCCCGATCGCCGAACGTCTCGAAAGCGGCCCGGCGCTGGCGGCGGAAGACTGGCTGCGCAGCGCCCTGGCGGCGAACCGCGCGCGCGACGCCGCCGCCGGATCAGCCCAGGTGGGCGCGCACCGGGCCGACATGGCGCTGGCGGACGCGGCGAGCGGCCTTGCCGCCGAACACGCCAGTACCGGCCAGCAGAAGGCGCTGC
This sequence comes from Pseudomonadota bacterium, assembly GCA_021845835.1. Next base: position 10,466 of record JAJZVE010000044.1, read on the forward strand.
TGATCGGCGTCGTGCTCGGCCACGCCGCGCTGCTGGCGGAAGCGCGCGGCTTCGCGCCGCTGCTGCTGCTGGACGAACCGACGGTGCATCTGGACGCCGAGCACCGCGCCGCCCTGTCCGCCGCGCTCCTGCGGCTGCCCGCGCAATCGTTTCTCACCTCGGCGGACCGCGAGGCCTTCCTGCCGCTGCGCGGTCGGGCGGAAGCGTTGCGGGTAGCGGACGGCAGCCTCGCTCACGATAGCGGATTCGACGTTCCGACCGCGTGACCCCCTGTGGCAAACCCCACGGAATTCCTATATGTTTGACTTTCCCGCACGCCCCAGGAGCAGATCGTCGGCATGAGCGACAACGCCGCGCCACAACCCGAGTCCGATCCCTATGACGCCTCGTCCATTTCCGTGCTGCGTGGCCTCGATGCCGTGCGCAAGCGGCCGGGCATGTATATCGGCGACACCGACGACGGCTCCGGCCTGCACCACATGGCCTTCGAGATCATCGACAACGCGGTCGATGAGGCGCAGGCCGGATTCGCCGCCTGCGTCGAGGTGACGCTGAATGGCGACGGCAGCGTCACCGTGCGCGACGACGGCCGCGGCATTCCCACCGACATCCACGCCGAGGAAGGCGTCTCCGCCGCCGAGGTGGTGCTGACGCGGCTGCATGCCGGCGGCAAGTTCAACCAGAATTCCTACAAGGTTTCCGGTGGGTTGCACGGCGTCGGCGCCGCGGTGGTGAACGCGCTGTCGGAATGGATGGACGTGCGCATCTGGCGCAACGGCCACACGCACTTCATCCGCTTCTGCAACGGCGACGCCGAGGCGCCGCTGAAAATCATTGGTCCCGCCGACCGGCCAAACGGCACCGAAGTGATCTTCAAGCCGAGCCCGGCGACGTTCACCCGCACCGAATTCGACTTCGCGGTGCTGGAGCGGCGGTTGCGCGAACTCGCGTTCCTCAATTCCGGGCTGCGCATCGTGCTGCGCGACGAGCGGCACCCGCCGGCGCAGGAAGTCGTGTTCCGCTACGACGGCGGACTGGTCGCCTTCGTCGAGTGGCTGGACCGCGCGAAAGTGCCGGTGTTCGCGCCGCCGATCAACGTCGCCTCCGCGGAGGGGCCGCACGGCATCCGCGTGGAATTCTCCTTGTCGTGGAACGACAGTTTCCACGAGACGATGCTGTGCTTCACCAACAACATCCCGCAGCGCGACGGCGGCACGCACCTGGCCGGCTTCCGCCAGGCGCTGACCCGCGTGGTGACGAAATACGCCGAAGGCATGGGCAAGAAGGAAAATCTCGCCCTGGTCGGCGAGGACATGCGCGAAGGCATGACCGCGGTGCTGTCGGTGAAGGTGCCGGACCCCAAGTTCTCGTCGCAGACGAAGGAAAAGCTGGTCAGCAGCGAGGTGCAGCCGGTGGTGCAGGCGGTCGCCGCCGACGCCATCGCGCACTGGTTCGAGATGCATCCGAAGGAAGCGCGCGCCATCATCCAGAAGGTGATGGACGCCGCCGCCGCGCGCGAGGCGGCGCGCAAGGCGCGCGAACTGACACGGCGCAAGGGCGTGCTGGATGTTTCCACGCTGCCGGGCAAGCTCGCCGATTGCCAGGAACGCGATCCGGCGCTGTCCGAGCTGTTCATCGTCGAGGGCGATTCGGCCGGCGGCTCCGCCAAGCAGGGGCGCGACCGGAAATTCCAGGCGATCCTGCCGCTGAAAGGCAAGATCCTGAATGTCGAGCGCGCGCGCTTCGACCGCATGCTGGGCAGCGCGGAAATCGGCACGCTGATCACCGCGCTCGGCACCGGCATCGGCCGCGGCGAACCCGACCAGGGCGGCTTCGATCTGGCGAAGCTGCGCTACCACCGCATCGTCATCATGACCGACGCGGACGTGGACGGATCGCATATCCGCACGCTGCTGCTGACGTTCTTCTTCCGCCAGATGCCTGACCTGATCGAACGCGGCTTTCTCTACATCGCGCAGCCGCCGCTGTACCGCGCCAAGCGCGGCAACGACGAGCGTTACCTGAAGGACGACGCCGCGCTGGAGCGGTTCCTGCTCGACAAGGCGCTGGGTGAGGCGCGACTGAGCTACGCCGACGGCCGCGTGCTGGAAGGCGACGAATTGCGTGTGGAAGCGGCCTGGCTGCGCGAGGCGACGCTGCGGCTGCGCCGGCTTGCCACCGCGTCGCCGCTGTCGGCGGTCGAACAGGCGGCGATCGCCGGGGCACTGACGCCGGACGTGGACCGGGCGACGGCGGCGGCGCAAACGCTGGTGCAGCGGCTGGACGCGATCTCGCTGCCGGCGGAACGCGGCTGGAAGGTCGCCGCGGACGCAGCCGGCCTCACGCTGGCGCGCACGGTGCGCGGCGTGGCGGAGCGGCACGTGCTGGATGCCGCGACGCTGCGCAGCGCCGAAGCGCGCTGGCTCGCCGAACGCACCGGCGCGCTGGCGGCGCGGTTCGGCCAGGCTGCGACGCTGCGGCTGGACGCGCAGGAAGCATCGGTCGCCGGCCCGGCCGCGGCGTTCGCCCGCATCCTGGCGCATGGCCGGCGCGGCCTGACCGTGCAGCGCTTCAAGGGCCTGGGCGAGATGAACCCCGAGCAGCTGTGGAAGACCACGCTCGACCCCGCGGTGCGCACGCTGTTGCAGGTGAAGGTGGGCGACATCGAGGATGCCGGCCAGGTGTTCGCGACGCTGATGGGCGACGTGGTCGAGCCGCGGCGCGAGTTCATCGTCGGCAACGCGCTGAAGGTGGCAAACCTGGACGTGTGACAGCGGATTTGCCGTCGGGCTAGTGCCATCTCCAGACGCTGTCGCCTTTTGCGCCTCCGAACAGGACGACCCGGTACGGCGTGCCCGGCTGATCCATGCCCGGTGACGACGGCTCCAATCCGGGCACGGCCAGGCCGCGTGCCTGCGGCCTTTTCGCGAGAAGGCGCCGCACATCGTCCGCAGGTACGTGGCCTTCGAGCACGTACCTGCCGACCAGCGCGGTATGGCAGGACTGCAGGGAAGCAGGGATGCCAAGGGACGCCTTGACGAGATCCAGGTCCACGACGTCGAGGACCATCGGATCGAAGCCGGCGGCGCGCATGTAGGCAGCCCAGCGGTCACAGCACCGGCCGCCGGCGCTCTTCCAGACCTGCACACGGATAGCCGCGGAAGCCTGCGCCGCGGACATCGGGCCGAGAGGCAATGCCCCCGCGACGGCCATGCCGAGGGCACAGCGTCTGCTGATTGGGTTCAGGAGCGGGCCTTCGGTTCCGCGCGCCGCGGCAAGTGCGCGATCTGCCGGGGCGAGGCGCGGGGTGAAGATGCACATGGGCTGGTCTCCGTCATCTTGACGCGGCGGGTGCCCGCAGACCGGCGCCCGTCGCCGTTCGCCATGTCGCGAAACATGGAGTCGGCGGCGAACGGTCACGAATTTCGGCCACTGGATCGGGCCGGACCCGGGATGGATGGATCCTGCGCGTGCGTACCTCGAAAGATGCTGCGTCACGACGGCGCGCGCGGGCACCGCCAGCATGCTGGCGTTGAACCATGTCAGCGTCGCCGCATCGCGCCATCCGCGACAGCCTCATGCGTCGCGATAGCCTGCGCATCAGGTTACGTCCCTCGTCGCGACGGCACTGATCCAGGTCAATGGCCGAGCGCAAGGACGGTGCAGCCTGTTGCACGCTGCGCGTGCGCGCAGCGAGCCGGTCTCTGCTGTACTGGCCTCATGTTCCGTCGCCGACGCGATCAGCACGCCAGGCAGACCTCCGCAGGTGTGCGCATTTGCCGGATGCCGGGCAGGGATGCGCGCGCGCGGAGGTGATGCCGCGCGCTGGCCGGCGCCGGCGTGAAGCGGCGGAACAGGCTGCCTGTTCCGGCCTGACGGCAGGCCATCCAGGCGTTCTGCGCAAGTCGCCGGGCATCACACTTTGTTGAAAACGCGATGTGCGGCCGGGATTGTCTCGTCGCGCCTTTCTCGGCCGGCCAG
>JAJZVE010000045.1 GCA_021845835.1 Pseudomonadota bacterium
TAACTGCATGTCCACCCCGGTGTGCATCGCCAATGCGGTCGCCGACGCGCTCGGTGTCGCCCGGCTCGATCTGCCGCTCACGCCGGCCAGGCTGGCCGCTATCGCGCTCGGGGAAGAATCGCCGCCGCCGCAAGGGCATGTCGCGCCGGCGCCGCGACGCAAGCGGGACCGCACCCTGCGCGGCAGCGGTGCAGCGCAGATCGGGGCGGCACCCGAGGCGGTGTGGGCGATGCTGCTCGACCCCGACACGCTCGCCGCCATCATCCCGGGCGCGCACGGGGTACGGAAACTGTCGCCGCTGCACTTCCGCGCCGACGTGACGCTCGGCGTCGGCCCGGTGAAGGGGCGGTACAAGGCGGAGATCCGCCTCTCCGACCTCGACCCGCCGCGCGCCGCGACCCTGAGCGGTTCGCTGGCCGGCGCGCTCGGCACGGGCGGCGGCAGCGGGCGCGTCACCCTCGTCCCCGACGCGGCCGGCGGGACGCGCATCGCCTACGATTACGAAGCGGCCGTCGGCGGCAAGGTGGCGGCGGTTGGCGGGCGGCTGCTGGACGGGGCGGCGCGCGTCATCATCGGGCAGTTCTTCGCCGCCCTCGCCCGCAAGGCGGGCGGCAGGCCGGTGCGGCGCGGCCTGCTCACCCGTCTGCTGGCGCTGCTGGGATGGCGCCGGTGAAGCCCGCCCCGTTCGATTACGTCAGGGCCGGGACGGAAGACGAGATCCTGGCTGCCTTGCAGGCGCACGGCGCCGAGGCGCGGATCCTGGCCGGCGGCCAGACGCTCATCCCGATGCTCAGCATGCGCCTTGCGCGCCCGGCGGTCCTGATCGACCTGATGCGGGTCCCCTCGCTGCGCGAGATCGCCGTGGAGCGCGATGCGGTCCGTATTGCTGCCGCGGTTCGTCAGGCTGCCGTCCTGGCACGACCGACGCTTGCCGAGGACGTGCCGCTGCTGGCTGCTGCCTTGCCCTGGGTTGGCCATTTCCAGACCCGCGCGCGCGGCACGGTCTGCGGTTCCGCGGCACATGCCGATCCCAGCGCCGAAATCCCCTTGTGCCTGGTCGCCCTCGGCGGCGAGATCCACCTCGCCGGGCCGCGCCGGCGGCGCCGGGTCGCGGCGGAGGCCTTTTTTGCCGGCATGATGGTGACGGACAAGGCGGACGACGAGTTCATCGCCGCCCTCAGTTTCCCCAGACGCCGCCCGGGAGTCGGCTACGCCTTCGCGGAGGTCGGGCGCCGCCGTGGCGACTTTGCCCTGGTCGCGTGCGCCGCCGTGGTCGATGCCGCGCGGATGCGCCTTGCCGTCGCCGGCGTCGCCGACCGTCCGACCGCGCGCGACTTTCCCGTTCTCGACGGCGCCGCGCTGGACGACGCGCTGAACGGCTTCGCCTGGGACCTGGGCGCCGGCGACGACGTGCATGCCACCGCCCGCTATCGCCGCGATCTCGTGCGAAAGCTCGGCCGGGCGGTTCTGGAGGAGGCCGCCACATGCCGCAGCTGACCGCACAGTCCCGCCACACGGTGCGGTTCAGGCTCAATGGTCAGCCGGCGGTGTTCGAGCAGGTCGAGCCGCGCCTGCTGCTCACCGATGCCCTGCGCCACAGGCTCGGCGCGACCGGCACGCATGTCGGTTGCGAGCACGGGGTCTGTGGTGCCTGCACGATCGTCATCGACGGAGAGCCGGCCCGCGCCTGCCTCACGCTGGCGCTGCAGGTGGAGGGCTGCGAGGTCCGCACGGTGGAGGGCCTCGCGCCTGCACCGGCGCGGCTGTCCGCGTTGCAGGCGGCGTTCCGCCGGCATCACGCGCTGCACTGCGGGTTCTGCACGCCGGGGGTCCTGATGTCGCTGGACGTGTATCTGGCGCACCACCCCGATCCGTCCGCTGACGAATTGCGCGAGGTGCTGGGCGGGCATCTCTGTCGCTGCACGGGGTATGCGCCGATCATCGCCGCGGCCCTCGAAGCTGCCGCGACGCTGCGTCAGGAGACTGCCCGTGCTTGACCTTGGCACCGGCTTCGTCGCCAGCGTCGCGCGCGATCCGGACGCGCTCGCGATCGTGGACGGCGACGTGCGGCTCAGCTACGCGGCCTGGTATGCCACGATCTCCGCCGTCGTTGCCGGACTGGATGCGCTCGGCCTGCGACGCGGCGACCATCTTGTCACGGTGCTGCAGAACCGCTGGGAAGCGGCAACGCTGCACTGGGCCAGCCAGTTCGCCGGCATCGTCCTGACACCGGTCAACTGGCGCGCCAAGAGCGAGGAGATCGACTTCGCGGTCGAGAATTCCGGCGGCGTCGCAATTGCCTACGAGGGCGTCAGCGCCGCGGCGGTGGCGGGGAGCGCGGCATGCGGCCGCATCCGTCGCATCGCCATCGGCGTGCCGTCCGGTCGCGACGAGAGCGGGTTCGCGGCTCTCGCCGGTCACGCCGCGCCGCCGGCCACGCCGCGCGCCGACGCGGAAGACTGGTCGCTGATGCTCTACACCTCCGGGACGACCGGCAGGCCGAAGGGCGTGCCGCGCCGCCACCGCGCGGAACGCGCCGCTGCCGTTGCCCATGTCGCGCAGAACCTCTATCGGAACGGCGAGCGGACGCTGGGCGTGATGCCGCTCTATCACACGATGGGCGTGCGCTCGCTGCTGGCGATGTCGCTGATCGGCGGCGCCTTCGTCTGTCTGCCGCGCTTCGATGCCGCCACCGCCCTGGCGCTGATCGCTGCCGAGCGCATCAGCAATCTCTATCTCGTGCCGACGCTGTATCACGATCTCGTCCACCATCGGGACTTCGCCGCCACCGACACGTCCTCGGTCCGCAAGCTGGGCTTCGCGGGTGCGCCGATGACCGATGGTCTGCTCGCGCTGCTCGCCGACGCTTTCAGACCCGAGTTGTTCGTGAACCACTATGGCTCCTCGGAGATTTACACGTTTACGGTCAACCAGCAGGCGGCGCGCAAGCCCGGGTCGGCGGGACGCGCCGGTATCAACCAGATGATCCGGGTCGTGCGGCTCGGCGGCGGCGACCCGCACGCCATCGCCGCTCCGCGCGAGGAAGGCGAAGTGATCGCGCTGGCCGCTTCCGACGAGGCGTTCGAAGGCTACTGGAACCGTCCCGAGGCCGACGCCAGGTCGTTCCACGATGGCTGGTATTTCACCGGCGACACCGGATTCACCGACGCTGACGGCGACCTTCATGTCACCGGGCGCGTGGACGACATGATCGTCACCGGCGGCGAAAACGTCTCGCCGGTCGAAATCGAGAGCTGCCTGTCCCTGCATCCCGCGGTTTCCGAGGTTGCGGTGGTCGGCCTGCCCGATGCGCGCTGGGGGCGCATCGTCGCGGCATTCGTCAGGCGCCGCGCTCCGGTCGCCGCGGACGCGCTGGACGCGCATTGCCGCGGCTCGGGCCTCGCCAACTTCAAACGCCCACGCCGATACGTCTTTGTCGAGGAAATTCCGAAATCGCCGGTCGGCAAGCTGCTTCGCCGCAAGCTTGTCGAGGGCGATTACGTCCCCGACCACTCCGACCTCCCTTCCGAAGCGAAAGGCTCGCGGCCATGACAGCACATCCGGATACGGTCGATCACAGGCTGCGCGACCTCGACGGGTTCCACGTCGTCGTCGATGCGGTGCATGAGCGCGCCGACATCGTCCTGGCGCGCCCGCCGATGAACACGATCTCGATGCCGCAGCGCGACCAGTTGCGCCGCGCATTCGAGGCGCTCGACGAAGATCCGCGCGTCCGCGTCATCGTGCTGCGGGCGGAAGGGGAGCACTTCTCGTCGGGAGGCTTCATCCGCGGCTTCCTTGAGGCATCCCCGGAGCATGTCTCGCAACTGGCCTGGAACATCGCGGCCCCCGCCCGCTGCGCGAAGCCGGTCATCGCCGCGAACCGTGGCTACTGCTTCGGCGTCGGCTTCGAGATTTCGCTGGCGTGCGACTTTCGCATCGTCTCGGAAACCTGCCGCTACGCGCTTCCCGAGCAGAAGCTGGGCCAGATCCCCGGCTCGGGCGGCTCTGCCAGGCTCCAGAAGATCGTCGGCATCACGCGCACGAAGGACATCGTCATGCGCTGCCGCCGCATTTCCGGCCGCCAGGCGCTCGAATGGGGCATTGCCACGGAGTGCGTCGCCGATGATGCGCTGGAGGACACGGTGGCCGCGCTGGTGGACGAACTGCGCGCCTTTTCGCCACTGGCGCAGCGCACGGCGAAGAAGCTGCTCAACGACACCGACGACGCTTCGCTCTCCGTCGCGATCGAGCTGGAGGGCCATTGCTACAGCCGTCTCCGCCAGTCCGACGACTTCCGCGAGGGCGTGGAGGCGTTCCATGCCAAGCGCGAACCGAGATTCCAGGGCAGTTGACCGATATCGGCCCTGCCGACCGCAGGCCGTTCCGCCGGACCAACCTGATTCCTGTCGCGGCGTGCGCGCTCATCGCCACGTCACGGACGCCGGCGACGCGTGAAAACCCGCCCGACTTACGCAGAGACCATTGCCCTCACTCACCCTGCCGCCGCCGCGATCCGCTGCAGCACTTCTTCCCGCCCCAATGCCGCCGCCGTCGCGTCGATCGGCGGGCTGGTCGTGCTGCCGGTGAGCGCCGCGCGCAACGGCTGCGCCACCTGGCCGAGCTTCTTGCCGTGCGCCTCGGCAAACGCGCGCAACGCCGCATCCAGTGCCGGCACGGCGAAATCCGTCGCGGCCAGCGCGGTTGCCAGTTCGCGCAGCAACAGCTTCGCCTCCGGCGTCAGCAGCGCCGCCGCCTTCGGCTCCATCGTCAGAGGCAGCGGATGCGCCAGGAATGCGGCGGAATCCGCGAGTTCCGCCAGCGTCTTCGCCCGTTCCTTCAGCGCCGGCATCAGCGTGCGGATGCGGTGCATCGCCGTGGTGCCGAGCGCCAGCGCCGTCCGGTGCGCCAGACGATGCAGCACGTCCTCGGTCAGGCGCTGGTCATCCGCCGCGCGCAGCCACACGCCGTTGATGTGCGTGAGTTTCGCGTAGTCCATGCGCGCTGCCGCGCGCCCCACGCCGTCCAGATCGAACAGGCGGATCGCGTCAGCACGCGAGATGATCTCGGTATCGCCATGCGCCCAGCCGAGGCGCAGCAGATAGTTGCAGATTGCCTCGGGCAGGAATCCCTGCTCGCGGAATTCCAGCACGCTGACGGCGCCGTGGCGCTTGGACAGCTTCGCGCCGTCGGCGCCGTGGATCAGCGGGATATGCGCGAACTGCGGCGGCTGCCACCCCATCGCGTGATAGACCTGCAACTGTCGGAACGTGTTGGTCAGATGGTCGTCGCCGCGGATCACGTGCGTGATCGCCATGTCATGGTCATCGACGACGACCGCGTGCAGATAGGTCGGCGTGCCGTCGCTGCGCAGGATGATCATGTCGTCGAGTTCGCTGTTGGCGACGCGAACCTCGCCCTGCACCAGATCATGCACCACGGTTTCGCCGTTGCGCGGGGCGCGCAGGCGGATGGCAGGGGCGACGCCCGGCGGCGCCTCGGCCGGGTTGCGGTCGCGCCAGCGCCCATCGTAGCGCGGCGGCCGACCCTCGGCCATCGCACGCTCGCGCATTTCGCGCAGTTCCTCCGGCGAGCACCAGCAGCGATAGGCCTGCCCGGCGGCGAGCATCTGCTGCGCCACCTCGGCATGGCGCGCCTGCCGCGTCGATTGGAACAGCGGCGGCTGGTCGGGGCGCAGGCCGAGCCAGTCCAGCCCGTCCAGGATCACCTGCGTCGCCGCCTCGGTGCTGCGTTCGCGGTCGGTGTCCTCGATGCGCAGCAGAAATTCGCCGCCGTGGTGGCGGGCGAACAGTTCGTTGAACAGGGCGGTGCGGGCGCCGCCGATATGCAGCATACCGGTGGGGCTGGGGGCGAAGCGGGTGCGGACGGTCATGCGCCGCACTCTATCCGCCCGCCCGCCGCAATCAACTCGCGCCGCCGGGCGTCAGTCGGGCAGGCCCTGGCCTGGCGCCAGCTCCAGCCAAAGCGCGTTGACCGCGGCGAAGGCGCAGGCGAGGCCGAGACCGAGAATCCAACTGAAGTACCACATCGTCGCGTGCTCCGGTTCAGTAGGCGGCATGCGGGTCGCGGGTGACGCTGTCGGCGGTGACGGGGCCGCGCAGCACGCGATACACCCAGGCGGTGTAGGCGATCACCACCGGCAGCAGCACGCCGGTGGCGATGGTCATGAAGATCAGCGTCGCCAGACTCGAGGATGCGTCCCACAGCGTCAGGCTGGAGCGGGGGTCGAGCGAGGAGGGCAGCAGGAAGGGGAACAGGCTGAGGCCGGCGGTCGCGATCACCCCCGCCACGGCGACGCCACTGGCGACGAAGGCGAGCACCGGGCGGCGGCCGTTGCGCAACAGCGCCAGCGCCGCCGCCGCCGCCGCAACGGTGAGCACGGGCGCCGCGGCGATCCAGGGTTGCAGCGCATAGTTGCGCAGCAGCGCGCCGGCTTCGCGCGCGACCTGCTTGGCCAGCGGATCGGACGGCCCCGCGACCGCAGCCGCCCCCTGCAGCACGTAGCCGTCGAGCTGCGTCACCCAGATGCCGCCGACGAGAAACGCGACGATCAGGACGATGCCCGCGATCATGCCGGCGGTACGCGCCCGCGCGCGCAACGCACCTTCCGTCTTGCAACCAAGCCAGGTCGCGCCGTGCAGCACGATCATCGCCACGCTGACCACGCCGCACAGCAGCGCGAACGGGTTGAACATCTGCCACAGCGTGCCGGCGTAGCTCATGCGCAGCATCTCGTCGAAGCGGAACGGCACGCCCTGCAGCACGTTGCCGAAGGCGACGCCGTACACCAGCGCCGGCACCAGCCCGCCGACGAACAGCGCGCCGTCCCACACGCCGCGCCAGGTCGGGCTCTCCAGCTTGCCGCGGAACTTGAAGCCCACCGGCCGCAGGATCAGCGCGCACAGCAGCAGCAGCATGGCCAGATAGAAGCCCGAGAAAGCGACGGCATAAAGCGGCGGGAAGGCGGCGAAGATGGCGCCGCCGCCGAGGATCAGCCACACCTGGTTGCCTTCCCACACCGGTCCGACCGTGTTGATCAGGATGCGCCGCTCCAGGTCGCTGCGGCCGGCCAGCGGCAGCAGGATGGCGGTGCCGAGATCGAACCCGTCCATTACCGCGATGCCGATCAGCAAAACGCCAAGCAGCGCCCACCACAGCAGCCGGAACGCCTCGTATGCGACCATGATCCGGTCTCCCTTATTCGGCCGGGTGCAGCAGCGTGTCGGCCTGCGGGTGCGGCGACGGCGCGCGCATGTCCTCCGGCCCGCGACGCACGGTGCGCACCATCAGGAACAGCTCCACCGCCGCGAGCGCCGAATAGAAGATGACGAAACCGGCAAGCGACACGGCGACGTTGCTCGCCGGCGTGCTGGAGACCGACAGGAAGGTCGGCAGCACGCCGTCGATGGTCCAGGGCTGGCGTCCGCCCTCGGCGACGTACCAGCCGAGCTCGGCGGCGATCCACGGCAGCGGCAGCGACCAGAGCGCCAGCCGCAGCAGCCACGGCCTTGCCTCCAGTTGACGTGCCGAGGCCAGCCAGAACATCGCAGCGAACAGCGCAATGAAATAAAAGCCGAGGCCGACCATGACGCGGAAGCTCCAGAACAGCGGCAGCACCGGCGGCACCGTATCCCACGCGGCGGCGTCGATCTGCGCCGGCGTCGCGTCCGTCACCGTCGGCGTGTAGCGCTTGAGCAGCAGCGCGTAGCCGAGATCGGTGCCGTGCGCATCGAAGGCCGCGCGCTGCACGGCATCGTCGGGGGCGGCGCGCAGGCGCAGCAGGGCCTGATAGGCGATTATGCCGCTGCGGATATGCTGGCCCATGTCGTGGACCAGGTCCTCGATGCCTTCCACCTTGCCGTCGATCGAACGGGTGGCGATCAGGCCGAGCACCCACGGTATCCGCACCGCCGCGTGCGTGGTGCGCTCGGCGATGTCGGGCATGCCGACGACGGTGAACGACGCGGGCGCCGGTTCGGTGTGCCACATCGCCTCGATCGCGGCGATCTTCATCTTCTGGTTGTGGCTGGCGGTGTAGCCGCTTTCGTCGCCCAGCACGACGACGGACAGGGCGGAGGCAAGGCCGAAGCTGGCGGCGACGGTGGCGGAGCGGATGGCGAGGCCGCGATTGCGGCCGCGCAGCAGATAGAAGGCGCTGATCGCCAGCACGAACATCGCGCCGGTGACGTAGCCGGCGGACACCGTATGCACGAACTTCGCCTCCGCCACCGGATTGAACAGCACCGCGGTGAAGTCCGTCACTTCCATGCGCATGGTGGCGACGTTGAAGCGCGCGCCGACCGGGTTCTGCATCCAGCTGTTGGCGATCAGGATCCACAGCGCCGACAGGTTGGTGCCGAGCGCCACCAGACAGGTGACGATCAGGTGCTGCACGCGGCCGAGGCGTTCCCAGCCGAAGAAGAACAGGCCGACGAAGGTGGCTTCGAGGAAGAAGGCCATCAGGCCCTCGATCGCCAGCGGCGCGCCGAAGATGTCGCCGACGTAGTGCGAATAGTACGCCCAGTTCGTGCCGAACTGGAATTCCATCGTGATCCCGGTGGCCACGCCCATGGCGAAGTTGATGCCGAACAGTGCGCCCCAGAATTTCACCATGTCGCGCCAGACGGTGCGGCCGGTGGTGACGTACACGCTTTCCATGATCGCCAGCAGCACCGACAGCCCGAGCGTCAGCGGCACGAACAGGAAATGGTACATCGCGGTGAGGCCGAACTGCAGACGCGACAGCGAGACGACGTCCATGTCGGGGTCCTATGGCAGCGCAGACCCGCCGGCGACACGTGTCGCCACGTCGATTGCGGGCCGGTGCGCGGGCGAGAAGAACAGCGCGTAGAGCACCGCCAGGGCCGCGAGCTTGCAGACCAGCAGAGCGAACAGTTCGCGCCGCAGCCGGTGCGGCAAGGCGGGCGGCGCGCCGCCGGAGTCGGTGCCGGCGATCCGCGGTCGGTTAAACATGCGTGTCTGCTAATGTCTGAAGCCGCGGCGGCGCTTGATCCAGGTCAAGCTCGCGCGGATTTGCGGCGGTGGCACGGTGCCGTGCGGCGGCCTAGGCTGCATGGCGATGTCTGGCTTCGTGTCCATCATCCGGCAGCCGGCGTGGCGTGCCGCGCTCGCAGCCGCGGTGCTCGACTGGAGCATGGCCGAGCGCGGACGCTTCGCGCCGTGGCTGGCGGTGTTCATGGCCGCCGGCAATGCGCTCTATTTCTCGCTGCGCAGCGAGCCGTCCGGGCGTGCCGGGGCGGCGGCGCTGCTGATCGCCGGCGGTCTGGCGGCGGCGTGCTGGCGCTGGCAGGTGCCGCGCGCCGCCGCCCTGTGCGCCGTCGCCGTGTCGCTCGGTTTCGTTGCCGCCGAATTTGCCGCCGCGCGCGCGCCGCCGCCGATGCAGGTGTCGCGGCGCGGCACGCTCGTTCTCGGCCGGGTGCGGGCGGTCGAGCCGCTGCCGCAGGGCCTGCGCGTCACGCTTGATGCGCCGCACTTCGATGACGGGCCGGCGCAGCCGCGGCGCGTGCGCATCCGGCTGCGTGCCGAGGACCCGGCGCTGCCCGCGACCGGCGACGTGCTGCGCCTGCGCGCGCGCCTGATGGCGCCGGAGCCGCCGTCGTATCCGGGCGGGTGGGATTTGCAGCGTGACGCCTATTTCGCCGGCATGGGCGCCTATGGCTATGCGCTCACCCGTGCCGCCGTGGTCGCGCACGCGGCGCCGCAGGGGTTCGGCGCCCGGCTGCAGGCGCTGCGCGAGGCCATCGCGGCGCGCATCGCGGCCGTGCTGCCGGGCGACGAGGGGGCGATCTGCGCGACGCTGCTCACCGGCAGCACCGCCGCGATCCCGGAGGCCGATCGCGCCGCCTTCCGCGACTCGGGTCTCGCGCATCTGCTGGCGATCGCGGGGCTGCATATCGGCATCGTCATGGGCCTCGTGTTCGCCACCGTGCGGGTCGGGCTGGCGGCGTGGGAGCGGGCGGCGCTGGCCTGGCCGTGCAAGCCGATCGCGGCGCTGGCGGCGCTGGCGGCGGGCGGGGGCTACATGCTGCTGACCGGCGCGCATGTGCCGATCATGCGCAGCTTCGCGATGGCCTGTCTGGTCACGCTCGGCATCGTCGTGGGACGGCGGGCGGTGTCGCTGCGCGGGCTGGCGCTGGCGATGGCCACGCTGCTGCTGATCGCCCCGGCGCAGGCGATGGGCGTCAGCTTCCAGATGAGCTTCTCCGCCGTGCTGGCGCTGATCTCCGGCTACGAGGCGCTGCGGCCGGCGCTGTCCGCCCTGCGCGGCTGGCGCGGCTGGCGCGGGCGGTGGCTGCACCATCTGGCGACGCTGGCGCTGACCAGCGCGCTCGCCGGCACCGCGTCCGCGCCGTTCGCGGCGTACCATTTCGGGCAGGTGCAGCTTTACAACGTGCTCGCCAACGTCGCCGCGGTGCCGCTGACGGCGCTGTGGATCATGCCGGCCGGGCTGATCGCGCTGGCGCTGATGCCGCTGCACCTGGAGGCGCTGGCGCTGCTGCCGATGGGCTGGGGCGTGGACGCGGTGCTGTGGATCGGCCGCACCGTCAGCGCCCTGCCGTCCGCCGTGGTCGCGGTGCCGCACGCACTGGCCTGGGGGCTGGCGGTGGTGGCGCTGGGGATGGCGTGGCTCGGCATCTGGCGGACGCGGCTGCGGCTGGCGGGCGTGCCGGTGATCCTGGCGGGACTGGCCTCGCCGGCCTTCGTCCGCCCGCCCGACCTGCTGCTCGCCGCCGACGGGCGGCTGCTGGGTGTGCATGCCAACGGTGCGATGTATGTCGCTGAGAAATCAGGATCCTCCGGCTTCACGCTGGATGCCTGGCGGCGCATGTGGGCGGCCGGTCCGCCGCGCGCCCTGCCGGACGCGCCGGAAGGGGGGCTGGCGTGCGACGAGGCCGGCTGCACGCTGCGGCGCCGGCCCGGCGGCCCGGTGGCACGGCTGCCGCTGGCGCCGCCGTCCGCCGAGGATTGCAGCGCCGATGTGCTGGCGAGCCTGGAGCCGATCCGCCTCCGCTGCCCGGCGCCCGGCCCCGTCAGGATCGACCGGTTCAGCCTGTGGCGCAACGGGGCCTACGCGGTCTGGCTCGATACCGGCGGCGCGCGCGTGCTGTCGGACCGGCAAGCGCGCGGCACGCGGCCCTGGGTGCCGCCGCCCGGCGGCGGTCAGTAGCGCCGCAGCAGCGCCACCAGCCGGCCCTGCACCTTCACCCGGTCGGCGGGCAGGATGCGCGGCTCGTAGTTGCGGTTGGCCGGCTCCAGCGCGATCGAGTTGCCGCGCCGGCGCAGGCGCTTCAGCGTCACTTCCACGTCATCGACCAGCGCCACCACGATCTGCCCGTTCTCGGCGGTCTCGCCGCGGTGGATGACGACGACGTCCTGGTCGAGGATGCCGGCGTCCTGCATCGAGTCGCCGGCAACTTCCAGCGCGTAGTGTTCGCCGTTGCCGAGCATGGCCATCGGCACCTCGATCTGCGTGCCGTTGTCGCGCAGCGCCTCGATCGGCAGGCCGGCGGCGATCCGGCCATACAGCGGCAGCTGCACCGCCCCGGCCTCGTTGGCGGCGCGCACGCCCTGCAGGCGGGTGTTAAAATCGCCGCGGATGACGTTGGGCGCGAACCCCGCCGGCTCCGCCGCCGCCGCGGCGGCGGCAGCGGTGCGCGCCGACACGTCCTCCGGCAGCCGCGTCACTTCCAGCGCGCGGGCGCGATGGTGATGGCGGCGCAGGAAGCCGCGTTCCTCCAGCGCCGAGATCAGCCGATGGATGCCCGACTTCGAGCGCAGCTGCAGCGCCTCCTTCATTTCCTCGAAGGAGGGCGAGAAGCCGGTCGATTTCAGGTGATGGTCGATGAAAGTCAGCAGCTCGTGCTGCTTGCGGGTGAGCATGCAGGCGCCTCCGGGCAGCGAATGTGAACAAACCGGCAACCCGGAAACGTTCTAGGTTGGTTCCGCCCGCGCCGTCAAGCGTTTCAGAAGCCGAGCGGCGCCAGCCGGACGATGTCCACCAGCTCGCCCGCCGCCGCCGCCGGCGCATGGGGCGGGCGCAGGATCAGCGCGTCGGCGCCGGCCAGCAGGCGCAGCAGCGCCGAATCCTGGCGTTCGAACGCGGTCGCCACCGGCCGGCCGTCGTCGCCGGGCGCCAGCCGCGCGCGCAGATGGTCCTGGCGCCGGTCGTTGGCGGGGAGTGCCGCGCCGAGTCGCGCCGGTTCGGCCGGCATATCGGCGTCCGGCAGGCCGGACAATCGCGCCAGCGCCGGATGCAGGAACAGCACCGCGCAGACCAGTGCCGACACCGGGTTGCCGGGCAGGCCGAGCACCGGCGTGTCGCCGAGTCGCCCGAACATCAGCGGCTTGCCCGGCCGCATCAGGATCTTCCAGAAATCGAGCGCGAGGCCGCGCTGCCCCAGCCCGGCCTGCACCAGATCATGCGTGCCGACGCTCACCCCGCCCGTGGTCACCAGCAGGTCGGCCCGCACGCCGGCCGCCGCCGCGATGGCGTCGGCGTCGTCGGGGGCGATCGGCAGCACAATCGGCTCGCCGCCGGCGGCGCGTACGAACGCGGCCAGCGCGTGGGCGTTGGAGCTGACGATGCCGCCGGGCGGGATCGGTTCGCCCGGCAGCGCGATCTCGTCGCCGGTCGCCAGGATCGCCACGCGCGGCCGGCGATGCACGCGCACCCAGGGCAGATTGCCCGAGGCCGCCAGGCCGACATCGCGTGCCGAGAGCCGTCGCCCGGGTGTCACCAGCACGTCGCCCGCGGCGAAATCCTGGCCGGCGCGGCGCACGTGCCGCCCGGCCGTGACGGTCTCGCCCACGGTCACGAAGCCGTCCGCTTCGGTCGCGTCCTCCTGCAGCAGCACCGAGTCGGCGCCGCACGGCATGACGCTGCCGGTGAACAGGCGCAGCGCCTCGCCGGGGTGCAGCCTGCCGTCCCACGGATGCCCGGCCGGCGCCGTGCCGACCACCCGCAGCCGCGCGCCTGCCGCGCCATCGGCGGCGGCGAGCGCATAGCCGTCCATCGCCGAGACGTTCTGCGGCGGCTGCGTCACCCGCGCGCGCAGCGGCGCCGCCGCCACGCGGCCCCAGGCGTCCGCCAGATGCACCACCTCCGCCTCGGTCGGGCGGACCGCGGCGAGAATGCGGGCGCGCGCGTCGGCAACCGCGATCATGCTCAGTCCTGCCGGAAATCGCCGGACTTGCCGCCCGACTTGGCCAGCACGCGCACGCCTTCGATGCGCATGCCGCGGTCCACCGCCTTGCACATGTCATAGACCGTCAGCGCGGCGACCGAGGCCGCCGTCAGCGCTTCCATCTCCACCCCGGTCCTGCCGGTGGTGCGCACCGTCGCGGTGATCGCAACCGCGTCCGCACCGTCCGGCGCGAGATCGAGCGTGACGGCGGTGAGCGGCAGCGGGTGACAGAGCGGGATCAGCTCCGCGGTGCGCTTGGCGGCCATGATGCCGGCGAGCCGTGCGACGCCCAGCACATCGCCCTTGCGCGCCGCCCCCTCCACGATCATGCGCAGCGTCTCCGGGCGCATGACGACGCGGGCGGCGGCGGTCGCGGCGCGGTCGGTCTCCGGCTTGGCGCCGACATCGACCATGACGGCGCGGCCGGCGGCGTCGAAATGCGAGAGCTGGCTCATCCGTCCAGCAGCGTGCGGCAGGCCAGCGCCACGTCCGGCTGGCGCATCAGGTGTTCGCCGACCAGGAAGCAATGCACCCCCAGCGCCGCCAGCCGCACCAGATCGGCATGGCTGCGCAACCCGCTCTCGCCGATCAGGAAGCGATCCGGCGGCACATGCGGCGCGAGTTCAATCGTGGTCGCCAGATCGACCCGCAACGTCTTGAGATTGCGGTTGTTAACGCCGAGAAGCTTGCTCTGCAACCCGAGCGCGCGCTGCAGTTCGGCCGCGTCATGCACCTCGACCAGCACGTCGAGGTCGAGCGTGCGCGCGATCGTTTCCAGCTCGATCGCCCGCGCGTCCTCCAGCGCCGCCATGATCAGCAGGATGCAGTCCGCGCCCATCGCGCGGCTTTCGTACACCTGCCAGGGGTCGAGGATGAAATCCTTGCGCAGCACCGGCAGATCGACGGCGGCGCGGGCGGCCTTCAGGTGGTCGGGGCTGCCCTGGAAATGCGGCGCGTCGGTCAGCACCGACAGGCAGGTGGCGCCGCCGTCGCGATAGCGCAGGTTG
>JAJZVE010000046.1 GCA_021845835.1 Pseudomonadota bacterium
GTGACGGCGGCGGCGACGATGCCGAGCGGCACCAGCCGGCGCAGCCATTCGGCGGCGTCGCGTTCGGCAAGCACCGCGGCGAGCGCGCCCACGACCACGGCGCGGTTGGCGGTGCGCGCCGTCATGGTGGCGAAGCGCGGGTCGGTGAGCCATTCCGTCTGCCCGATCTCCTGGCACAGCAGCCGCCAGAAATCGTCGTGCGTGACGAACAGCGACAGCCAGCCGTCGCGCGTCGCGAACACCTGGGCCGGCACGATGTAGGGATGCGCCGAACCGGCGAAGCGCCGCGCCTTCTCGCCGGCGTTGAGGCTGGCGCCCGCCACGTAGTTCAGTTGCGACAGCATCACGTCGTACATGGCGACATCGACCTGGCCGCCCTTGCCCTCGACGATCTTCGCCAGCAGACCGAGCGCGGCCATGATGCCGGCCGAATTATCCACCGCCGAATAGCCGGCCTTGGTCGGCGGCCCGTCCGGATCGCCGGTCATTTCCATGATGCCGGTCATCGCCTGGATGACGTAGTCATAGGCCGGGCGATCGGCGTACGGGCTGTCCAGGCCGAAGCCGGTCAGCGCCACGCAGACCAGCCTGGAATTCACCTCGCGCAGCGCGTCATAGGTCAGGCCGAGCTTGCGGATCGCCGCCGGCCGCAGGTTCGTCACCAGCGCGTGCGCCGTCCGCGCCAGCCCGGCCAGTTGCCGCTGCCCCTGCGGCGCCGCGAGGTCGATGACGACGCTGCGCTTGTCCCGGTTCAGGCTGGCGAAATAGGCGTTGTGCGGACCGATGGTGTGCGGGCTGACGCGGCGGGCGATATCGCCGCCGGGCGGCTCGATCTTGATCACGTCGGCGCCGAGGTCGGCCAGCAGCAACCCGCAATACGGTCCGGCCAGCATGTGGCCGACTTCCAGGACGCGGATGGCGGCGAGCGGCCCGGTCACGCCAGCGCCTCGGCCAGGGCGTCGATCACGTCGGCGAGCGTCATCTCGGCGGTGAAAATGCCGCGGACGCCAAGGGCGAGCAGGTCGGGCTGGTCCTGCTGCGGGATCGTGCCGCCGACGAAGACGGGAATATCGCCGGCATCGCGCTGCCGCAGGCAGTCCACCGTCTGCGCCACCAGTTCGCGGTGGCTGCCGGAGAGCAGGCTCAGGCCGACCGCGTCCACGTCCTCTTCCACCGCGACGCGGGCGATGTAGTCGGGGGTCTTGCGCAGCCCGGTGTAGATGACCTCGGCGCCGGCGTCGCGCAGCGCCAGCGCGATCACCTTGGCGCCCACATCGTGACCGTCCAGGCCCGGCTTGGCGATCAGGATGCGCCGGCCCATGAGCGCCGGCCGCGGGCCGCGTGTTGCATCGCTTGCCATCATAGCTGCACCGGCTCCTGGAAATCGCCCCATCGGCTGCGCAGCCGCGCCACCATCTCGCCGACGGTGGCGTAGGCGTGGCAGCAATCGATCAGAGCCGGCAGCAGGTTTTCGCCCTCGCCACCGGCCGCTTCCGACAACCGCGCCAGGGTCCGCTCCACCAGCGCCGCGTCGCGCCGCGCCCGCACCGATTCGAATTTCCGCACGATGTCTTCGGTCGCCGCGGGATCGAGGCGGGGCACCGCGCCTGCAGCAGCGTCGTCGTCCCGGCGGAACGCATTCACCCCGACCACGATGCTGCGCCTGCTGTCGATGTTGAGCTTGCGCTGCAGGGCCCGTTCGGCGATGCGCGCCTGCAGCCAGCCGTCCTCGATGGCTTTGATGACGCCGCCATAGGCGTCGATCTCGTCCATCACGCGCCGCATGTCCTGTTCCATCCGGTCGGTCAGGAACTCGACCAGATGGCTGCCGCCCAGGGGATCGACGGTGCTGGCGATGCCGCTCTCGTGGGCGACGACCTGCTGCGTGCGCAGCGCCAGCTCGGCCGAGAATTCGGTCGGCAGCTGCAGCGCCTCGTCGAAGGCGGCGGTGAAGATCGACTGTGCACCGCCCATCACGGCGGCCATCGTCTCGATCGCGACGCGGCTGATGTTGTTGTACGGCTGCGCGGCGGTCAGCGACGAACCGCCGCAGACCACGCCGAAGCGGAAATGCAGCGCCTTCTCGTCGGTGACGCCGTAGCGTTCCCGCAGCAGGCGCGCCCATAGCCGCCGGCCGGCCCGGAACTTGCAGATTTCCTCGAAGAAATCCATGTGGACGTAGAAGAAGAAGCTGAGGCGCCGCGCGAATTTCCCGACGTCGCCGCCGCGGGCGATCAGCTCGTCCACGTAGGCGAGGCCGTTGGCGAGCGTATAGGCCATCTCCTCCACCGCGGTCGCCCCGGCGTCGCGCACATGCGCGCCGGCGATCGAGATCGGGTTGAACCGCGGCGTGGTCGCGTTGGCGTACAGGATGCTGTCGGCGATCAGGCGCAGCGACGGGCGCACCGGAAAGATCCAGGTGCCGCGCGCGACGTACTCCTTGAGGATGTCGTTCTGGATCGTGCCGGTCAGCTTCTCGCGCGGCACGCCCTGCCTGTCGGCGCAGGCGAGGTACATGGCGTAGATGATCGCCGCGGTGCCGTTGATGGTGAAGGAGGTGGAGATTTTGGCGAGGTCGATGCCGGCGAACAGCGCCTCCATGTCGGCGAGGCTGGACAGCGACACGCCGACCTTGCCGATCTCCGGGCGCGCCATCGGGTCGATCGGGTCGAAGCCGCACTGCGTCGGCAGATCGAGCGCCACCGACAGCCCGGACTGGCCGCGCGCCAGCAGGAACTTGTAGCGCTGATTGGATTCCTCGGCGGTGCCGAAGCCGGAGTACTGGCGCATCGTCCACAGCCGGCCGCGAAAGCCGTCAGGGAAGATGCCGCGGGTGAACGGATACTGGCCGGGCAGCTCCTCGCCGTCCGCCTGGTGGTGCGCGGCGGTGGCGACCAGCGGCAGCTCGATGCCGGAGGGTGTCTGTGCCGGCGGCGGCGCCGAGGCGGTCGCAGCGGGCGCGGTCTTGCCGGTGGTCATCATCCACGCCTCCTTCCGGCGTTCACCGCCACATTGCGGCGACGGCGGCCCAGTGATCGGGGTGCGCCCAGGTGCGGGCCAGGTGCGCGCACTCGGCCGCCGCCTTGTCCGCGGGCGCGGCGCCGCTGCGGTGCATCATCGCGAGCGACTTGAAGGCGCGCATGACCTGCGGCCTTTGCACGGCGAAGCGCCTGACGTAGTCGGCCACGAACGCCGCATGATCGCGGTCCGCCGGCGCCACGGCGTCGATCAGGCCCAGCGCCAGCGCCCGCCCGGCGTCGAGCAGCGGCGCCGTGCACAGCAGTTCGAGCGCCCGGCTCGGGCCGATCAGGGTGAACAGATCGGTGCCGCCGCCCCAGGCGGTGGCGATGTTCAGCCGCGCCTGCAGGAAGCCGATGCGCGCATGTGCGGCGGCGACGCGCAGGTCGCAGGCGAGCGCGAGTTCCGCGCCGCCGCCGAGCGCGTCGCCGTTGAGCACGGCAATCACCGGCACCGGAAACCGCCTGATGGTATCAAGGGCGGCGCGGGTCTCGGCGGCGAACGCGAGCGCCTGCGCTTCGGTGCGGATCGCGTCCAGCTCATCGAGGTCGCCGCCCGCGGCGAAGGCTTTCGTGCCGGCGCCGGTCAGCACCGCGACCGCCACGTCGTCGCGCGCCGTGCCGGCGGTGAATGCCGCGGCGATGCCGGCTATCAGCGCATGGCTGAGCGCGTTGCGCTTCTCCGGCCGGTTGAGCGTGACCGAGAGCACGCCATCGGCGAACGCGGTGCTGACCAGCGCGCTCATCGCGCCACCGCGATGTCGGCGCAGATTGCGGCGAGATGCGCCTGGTGCCGCTCGACCTGCGCGATCATTCGCGGCATCGGCCCGGCGACCGCGATCGCGTACAGGTCGTCGTCCAGCCGCACCGGCCTGGCGATCGCCATCACATCGGGGACGTTCTCGCCGCGGGTCTCGGCAACACCGCGCGTCGCGCAGCGGTCGAGGTCGGCGAGCAGCGCGGCGCGGTCGGTGATGGTCGCGCCGGTGCGCGCGTCCAGCGACAGCCGGGCCACGCTCGCCTCCCGGTCGGCGCGATCGAGGGCGCTGAGCAGGGCCTTGCCGATGGAACTCGAATGCAGCGGCTTGAGCTCGCCGACCTGCGCCGAGTAGCGGACGTTCTGCGGGCCTTCGAACACCGCGAGATAGATCGCCCGGTCGCCCTGGCGCTTGCCGAGGATGGTGGTTTCCTGCGTGGCATCGCGCAGCGCCATCAGCCTGGGCTCGAACCGCTCCATCCACGGCTCGCCGGCGGTGATCGCCCCGCCGATGCTTGCCAGCTTGCGGGTCGGATAGATGCGCCGTCCGGCCATCCCATACAGATAGCCGCGCGCTTCGAGCGCGCGCACCAGGTTGAAGCAACTGGACGGCGGCGCGCCGAGCGCCCGCGCCATCTCCGACAGCGAGAGCGGGGTTTTCGCGCGCGCGAACAGCTCGAACAGCTCGACCGTCCGACCGGCCGTTTTCACATCCATGACGCCTTATTCAGCATTCTGAATAGGCTGTCAAGCGGCCGGCGCGGGCCGGCGCCGCTCAGTCGGTGTGGAACACCTCGTCCATCGCCGCCCACCATTCGCCGGCCGCGCGGGTCGGCAGCGGCTCCTGGCACGGGTCGGTCAGCGCCCACCAGCGCCGCGTCGCCGCGTCGGCCTGCATGCGCGCGACATCGGCGGCCCAGTCGGCGCCGTGGTAATCCCAGGTCGCGAACAGCAGCAGCTCCGGCCGGCGCAGGAAGATCGTGTAGTTGCGGATGTGGCAGGCGGCGATGGTGGCGAGCACGTCGGGCCACACCGCCGCGTGCAGATCCTCGTACTCGCGTGCCTTGTCGGCGCGCAGGCGGATTACCGCGGCCATGCGCGTCATCTCAGCGTACCGTCAGCGTCGCGCCATCGACGCGCAGCCGCTGCACCGCGTCCCAGTCCCAGGCGATGCCCAGCCCCGGTGCATCGGACGGCACGGCGCGGCCGTCGCGCACGGTCATGCCGGCCTGCGTCACCGCGTCGAGCTGCGGGATGTATTCCACCCAGCGTCCGTTGGGCACGGCACAGACCAGCGCGACGTGCAGTTCCATCAGGAAATGCGGGCAGACGGCGATGTTGAACGCCTCCGCCATGTGCGCGACCTTGAGCCAGGGCGTGATGCCGCCGATGCGCGCCACGTCCACCTGCACCACGCTGCACCCGCCACGCTGCAAGTAGTCGCGGAAATGGCTGATCCCATAAAGCGACTCGCCGACCGCGATTGGCAGCGTGGTGGCGGCGGACAGGCGGACATGGCCGTCGGTGTCGTCGGCGGGCAGCGGCTCCTCGAACCACGCGAGGTCGAAGGGTTGGTACAGCCGCGCGCGGCGGATCGCCTCGTCCACCTGGAACGCCTGGTTGGCATCCACCATGATCTCGAACGCCGGCCCGACCGCGTCGCGCACCGCGGCGAGGCGGGCCACGTCCTCGTGCGGGCGGCGGCCGACCTTCAGCTTGCTGCCGCCGAAGCCGGTGTCGCGTGCCTTCAGGGCGTCATCGACCAGCGCCGGCGTGTCCAGATGCAGCCAGCCGCCCTCGGTGGTGTAGAGCGGCACCGAGCTCTGCGCGCCGCCCGCCTCGATGTGCAGCGGCCGGCCGGCGCGCCGGCAGCGCAGGTCCCACAGCGCGGTATCGACGCAGGCGAGCGCCAGCGAGGTGACCGCGCCGACCGAGGTCGCATGCGTCGCGAACAGCAGCTCGCGCCAGATCTGCTCGATCATCGCCGGGTCGCGGCCGATCAGGCGCGGCGCCAGATGGTGCTGCAGCAGCGCCACCACGCTGCGCCCGCCGGTGCCGATGGTGTAGGCATAGCCGGTGCCCTCTGCCCCGTCGTCGGTGCGGATGCGCAGGATCGGCGTCTCCTGCGAGACGAAGGACTGGATCGCGTCCACCCGCCGCACCTTCGGCGCCAGGTCCAGCATCACGATGTCCACCTGCGCGATGCGCGCCATGTTTCCCTCCCCTTTTATGCGTATTCGGCCAGCACGTTGGCGCAACTGGTGGCCAGATGCGTCTCCAGCGCGCGCTGGGCGGCGGGCGCGTCCTGCGCGTGCAGGGCGGCGATGATGGCGGCGTGCTCCTGCTGCGCCCGCTCCAGCCGTCCGGCGTCGAAGGCGCGGAGCGAATAGACGCGCACCAGCTGCGTCTGGCGCAGCAGCCGCTGGTGCCAGTCGGCGAGCACGGCGTTGCCGGCGAGTGCGACGATCAGCGTGTGCAGGTCGTGATCCAGCCGCAGCGCCTGACGCAGTTCGGCGCGGCTGCGATGGCGGCTGCGTTCGGCGAGGGCGGCGGCGCAGGCGTCGAGGCGCGCGAGGAACGCGGCATCGACGCGCCCGGCGGCGAGGCCGACGCCGATCGCCCGCGCCTCGATGGTCAGGCGCGCATCGTAGAGGTCGGCGACGTCGCGGGCGGAGAAGCGCCGCACCGTGCTGCCGCGCCGCGCCGACACCTCGATCAGCCCGTCGCGCTGCAGCATCGCCAGCGCTTCCTTCACCGGCGTCGGGCTGATCGACAGCGCCTGTCCGATTTCTTCCGGCAGCAGGCGGTGCCCGGCCGGCAGGTCGCCCTTGACGATACGCTCGCGCAGCGTCCGGTACGCCTGCTCGGCCAGTGTCGATCGGCGGAGACTTGCTCGCTGCAGTGTGGCCATTTGCGGACGATAGAAAATTTTCCATCTGCTTGCAATCGTGCCGGCGCTGCGCGATAGTCGGCCGGTGCGGCGTCGCGGACAGGCGCCCCGATGGGAGAGGGAGGGTTCCAGCCATGAGGCGCATGCTGCTTGCCGCGGGTCTCGCCGCGGCGATCGCCGCTGCGGCGTCCGGTTCCGTGCAGGCCGATCCGTCGTCCACCAAAGTGGCGCTGGTGCCGGGCGGGCCGCACCCGTATTTCGCCGCCTGGGAACAGGCGGGCAAGGACGCCGTGCGCGACTTCCATCTCGGCGCCGCGGACTACAAGGTGCCGCCGAGCTGGACGCTGTCGCAGCAGAACGACCTGATCAGCAGCCTCGCCGCGCAGGGCTACAACGCCTTCCTGATCTTCCCCGGCGATGCCGTCGGCACCCGGCCGATCGTGGCGGAGCTTGCCGACAGCAACATCCCCGCGATCGCGCTCGCCGGCTGCCTGCAGGACCCGTCGAAGGCGCTGTTCTGCATGGGCACCGATACCGGCCATTCCGCCTATCTCGGCACCAAGGCGCTGATCAAGGCGATGGGCGGCAAGGGGCGCATCGCGCATTTCACCGGCTTCCTGGTCGATCCCAACACCAGGCTGCGCATGGACAACGTCGCCAGGGCGGTGGCGGAGACCAACGGCGCGGTGACGCTGGTGCAGACCATCGCCGACATCGACGCACCGGAACCCGCGCAGGACAAGATCAACAGCTTTCTCGCCACGCAGGGCGGCCAGATCGACGGCATCGTCACGACCGCGTGGATTCCCGCCGTGGTGTCGGCCGAAGCGTTGCGCAAGATCGGCACCAGGCGCATCCACATGATCGGCATCGACCACGATCCCGTCGTGCTGCAGGCGATCAAGGACGGCTACGTCGATGGCACGATGCTGCAGAATCCGTACGGACAGGGCTATGTCGGCAGCTACGTGATGGGCCGGCTCGCCGACGGTTGCAAGGTGAAGGACGACGCGCCCTGGGCGAAGACCGCGCAGACCACGCGCTTCATCGACAGCGGCACGGCGCTGGCCGGACCGGCGGAAGTGGACCACTATCTCGACACGATGCGGGCGGTGACGAAGACGCTGCTCGCCGACTTCCAGCAGAAGTACCTCACCTGTCCCTGACCGGCAGCGAGCCGCGTTCGGCGGCCGACGCGACCGGGACGACGGCGCGGCCCCCGCCTGGCGGCGGGGGTGCGCTGCTGTCGGTGGAGTTCGGGCTGCTGGTGCTGCTGGCGCTGTTCTGCGTCGGCTTCGCCTGGGCGACGCATGGCTTCCTGTCGCCGTTCAACCTGTTCGCGATGACGCGCACGGCGGCGGTGAACGTGCTGGTGGGGCTCGCCATGATGACGGTGATCGTCACCGGCGGGCTTGATCTCTCGATCGGCGCGATCGGCGTGTCCGCCGCGATGGCGGCGGGCTGGCTGATGCAGCAGGCCGGGCTGTCGGCGCCGCTCGGCGTGGCGGGCGGGCTGGCGGCGGGGGCGGCGCTGGGGCTGGTCAACGGCGTGCTGATCGTGCGCAGCCGCATGCACAGTTTCGTGGTCACGCTCGCCACCATGAGCATCTTCTTCGGCGCCATGATCGTGCTGACGCGCGCCCAGCCGTTCAACGGCCTGCCGGACGGGTTCACCGCACTGGGTCGCATCCACTGGTGGCGCGTGGTCTCGCCGATGCTGGCGGTGGCGCTGGCCGCGGGCGCGGCGCTGCAGCTGCTGTACCGCGCCACGCCGCTGGGGCGGGAGATGCTGGCCGCCGGCGCCAATGCGCGCGCGGCGCTGCTGTCCGGCGTCGATGTCGCGCGCGCGATCGTGATGTGTCATATGCTGGCCGGGCTGCTCGCCGCGGTCGCCGGATTGCTGCTGACCATCCGCAACGGCGCCGCGATCCCGGCGATGGCGGGCAATCTCGGGCAGGACTGGCTGCTGCCGGCGTTCCTCGGCCCGGTGCTGGGCGGCGCGCTGCTGTCGGGCGGGCGTGTCTCGGTGCCGGGTGCGGTACTCGGCAGCCTGCTCGTGACCGTGCTGAACAGCGGCTTGCTGCTGCTGCACGTGGGGGAATTCTGGGTGCAGTTCTTCCTCGGCGTGCTGCTGCTCGGCGCCGTCACCATCGACAAGGCGCGGCGGCAGATCATCCTGGGGCTCGGATGATGCGGCGGCTGCTCGAAGGCGACTGGTTCGGCCTGTGCGCGCTGGTGCTGGCGGCGCTGGTCGTCATCGGCGTGCTGCGGCCGGATTTCCTCTCCGCCTTCAACATCTTCGTGCTGCTCGACACGGTCGCGCTGGCGACGCTGATCGCACTGGCGCAGATGGTGGTGATCGCGCTCGGGCAGATGAACCTTTCGGTCGGCGCGATCGGCGGGCTGGTGGCGATCGGGTTTGCCGGGGCGATGCAGGTCTGGGGCGTGCCGCCGCTGCCGGCGGTCGCCGGCGGGCTGCTGCTCGGCGCGGCGTGCGGGGTGCTGAACGGCGTGCTGACGGCGCGCGCGGGCCTGTCGGCCTTCATCGTCACGCTGGCGACGATGGCGGCGTTCAAGGGCATCAATCTCGGCATCACGCAGGCGCAGCCATTCTACAACATCCCCGCGAGCGTGAAGGCGGCCGGCAATGCCGGCATCGGGCCGGTGCCGGTGCTGCTGCTGCCGGCGGCACTGGCGGCGGCGCTGGTCGCCTGGATGCTGGCGCGGCTGCCGATCGGGCGGCAGATGCTTGCGGTCGGTGGCAACGCGCATGCGGCGGAACTCTCCGGCATCCGCGTCGCGCGCGTGATCGTCGTGACGCATGTGCTGTCCGGCGTGCTGGCGGCGGCGGCCGGGATGATGGCGGTGGCGCGGCTGCAACTCGGCCAGCCGACCATCGGCGACGACTGGCTGATCCCCTCGTTCGCCGCGCCGGTGATCGGCGGTACGCTGCTCGCCGGCGGCCACGCCAGCGTCACCGGCACCATCGGCGGCGTCGCGCTGGTGGCGCTGATCGCGCAGGCGCTGGTGCTGTTCCGCGTCGATCCGTATTTCGTGCAGTTGCTGCTCGGCCTGCTGATCCTGGCCGCGGTAGGGCTGGCGCGCCTGCGCGCGGCGCGCGTGGCGGCCTGACATGGCAGGCGCGACGCTGGAACTCGACGGCATCGGCAAGTCGTTTCCCGGCGTGCGCGCGCTGCAGGACGTCTCGGTGCGCTTCGCGCCGGGCAGCATCCATGCGCTGCTGGGCGAGAACGGCGCCGGCAAATCGACGCTGATCAGGATCATCACCGGCGTGCATCCGCCCGATGCCGGCAGCATGGCGATCGACGGGCACGCGGTGCGCTTCGTCCATCCGACCGACGCGATCGCCGCCGGCATCGGCGTCGTGCATCAGGAACGCAACCTGATCCCGCATTTTTCGGTCGGCGAGAACCTGCTGCTGGAGCGCGTCGCGCTCGGCACCGTGCGCCCGATCCGCTTCGCCGCCCTGCATGCGGAGGCGGCGCGCTGGCTGCGCATGGTGGGGCTGGAAATCGACCCCCGCCGGCCGGTCGCCGGCCTCTCCGTCGCCGCCATGCAGATGATCGAGATCGCGCGCGCACTGTCGCTGCAATCGCGCGTGCTGCTGCTGGACGAGCCGACCGCGTCGCTGACGCCGCACGAGACCGATGCGCTGCTGCTGATCCTGCGCCGGCTGCGCGACCAGGGCGTCGCCATCGTGTTCGTCAGCCACAAGCTGGAGGAGGTGACGGCGCTGTGCGACACCGTCACCGTGCTGCGCGACGGCCGCAACGCCTGCGCGGGTCTGCCGCTCGCCGGCATGACGCGCGGCGATCTGGTGCGCCTGATGGTCGGCCGCGACGAGCAGGTGATGCAGGACGTGGCGGCGGGCGCACGCGGCGCGGCGGCGCTGGAACTGCGCGGCGTCGCCACGGCGGCGGGGCATCGCGGCATCGACCTGGCGCTGCACGACGGCGAGGTGCTGGGCGTCTATGGCCTGGTCGGCGCCGGGCGCAGCGAACTCGCGCGCGCGGTGATCGGCCTCGATCGCATCACCGCGGGCGAGCTGCGCGTGCGCGGGCGGGCGGTGCGCATCCGTTCGGTCGGGCAGGCGCTGCATCGCCACGGCATCGGCTATGTCAGCGAGGACCGCAAGCAGGAGGGCGTGATCCTGCTGCACGGCGTGCTGGCCAATGCCGGCATCACGCTGTGGCGGCGGCTGCGGCAATGGCGCGTCTGGCTGCGCGACGGGCGGATCGCCCGCGCGGTGCTGCCGGTGCTGCGCCAGCTCGATGTGCGCATGACATCGCTGGACGCGCCGGTGGCGACGCTTTCCGGCGGCAACCAGCAGAAAGTGAGCCTCGCCAAATGGCTCGCCGCGCGCACCGGCATCCTGATCATCGACGAGCCGACGGTGGGCATCGACGTGCGCACCAAGGCGTATCTGCACGGCCTGATCCGCGATCTGGCACGCGGCGGCACGGCGGTGCTGGTGATCTCGTCGGACATGCCGGAGCTGATCGCGCTCGCCGACCGCATCGTGGTGATGCACGCCTATCGCGTGGCCGGCGAGCTTGCCAATTCGCGCGACTACGCCGCGATGTCGCGCGCCATCATGGGCCTGATCCACGCCGGGCCGGACGCCGCCTGACCGCGGCGTCCGGTCTCAGGCCGCATGCGTATGCCGGTGGTGCAGGTCCGGATAATGCGGGTGGCGGTGCACCAGCGGGGCGTGACGGTGCGGATGCACATGCGGCTCGCCCGGCGGGTCGTCCGGGGCGTGCGCATGCTGATGGTGTTCGTCGTGCACATGGGCGTGCTCATGCACCGTCGCCTCGTGCGCATGCGCGTGCTCGTGGTGCTCGACCAGATGCAGCCACAGGCCGACGCCCATCAGCACGGCGGCGCCGAGCAGCCGGACGGTGACCGGCTCGCCGAACAGCGCCACCGCGAGCACCGCGCCGATGAAGGGGGCGGTGGAGAAGTAGGCCGCGGTCCTGGCCGATCCCAGATGCCGCAGCGCCAGCACGAACAGCACCAGGCTCACGCCGTAGCCGAGGAAGCCGACCAGCGCGCCGCCGAGCAGCGGCGCCGCGGACGGCAGCACGGCGCCGTGCCACAGTGCCAGGCCCAGGTTGACCATGCCGGCGACCAGCCCCTTCAGCATGGCGATCTGCACCGGGTCGGCGGCGCTGAGCTTGCGCGTCAGGTTGTTGTCGATGCCCCAGGCGAGGCAGGCGCCGATGATCGCCAGCGCGCCCCAGCCCACGCCCGCCGCGGCGCCCTGCCAGGATAGCAGCACCGCGCCGGCCAGGATCAGCAGCGCCCCGGACACGATCCGGCGGTCGGTGTGCTCGCGGAACACCACCCAGGCGAGGCCCATGGTGGCGAGGCCCTCGACGTTCAGCAGCAGGGCGGCGCTGGACGCCGGCGTGACGCTGAGGCCGAGCATCAGCAGCAGCGGGCCGATCACGCCGCCCGCCAGGATCACCGCCGCCAGCCACGGCAGGTCGGCGCGCCGCAACGGCGCCTCCGGCGGCGCGCCGCCGAGCGTGAAGCGGCCGGCCTGCACGACCGCGAGGCCGATGCCGGAGCCGAGATAAAGCAGCCCGGCCAGCAGCCAGGGATCGACCGCGCCGAGCAGCAGCTTCGCCAGCGGCGTGCTGGCGCCGAACAGCGCGGCGGAGGCGACGCCGAGCGCGACGCCGGGTGTGGACAGGCCGAAGCGCGACACCGCGCTCCGATGCACCTGCACGGCCGCCATGTCCAGGTGCCCGCGGGCTGGCGCCGCGGACCCGTCCTGGCTTTCGGATCATTGGTCGGGAAATGATCGGACCGACCAATGATCCCGTTGCCCACGCCGCAGGCGCGGCGGCTGGACCGCGACGGGGTCGAAACGGGTGCTGTTCACGCCGCCTGGGCGCGATCTGGTCGGGGGGGCGTGGCGGCCCAACACGCCGCGCGTGGCCGATTACCGGGCGCTTGCGCCGGTGCTGGCGCGTGCGGCGGCGGCCGCCAGTCCCGCCGGATAGCGGCCGGCCGCGCAGGCGATGCGCCGCTCGGTCGGCAGATACCACACCTGCGCCGGCCGCAGCCGCGCCACCAGCGCGAAGTCGAAGCCGCAATCGTCGTGATGCACCCAGGCGACGCGGCCGGTGCGCGCCAGCACCATCGGGGGGAAGTAGGCGCGGGTGAAGCTGTCGCCGAGCAGCACGATCATCGGCCCGCGCGGGTCCGGCAGCGTCAGCAGCACGCCGCCCCATGGCGTGCGGTCGAGTGGCTGCGCCGTGCCCTCCTCCAGCGCCGGCAGCAGCAGCCGCTCGTCGGCGACGCCGGCCAGATCGAGCAGCCGCACCAGATCGCCGGGCGCCAGCGGCAACGGCGGCGTCAGCGCGACCGCGGGTGCGAGATGCCAGTCGGGCCGGCCGGCGGCGGCGGCGATCGCGTTGAAGGCGGCGAGGGCGCCGCGCGGCGTCCAATGGCTGTCGGTGCGGCGATACGGGTCCTCGACCCGCTGCAGCGCCCGCATCGCCGGCCGCAGATCCAGCGCCGGAACGCCGCGCGCCGCCAGCGCCGCCAGCAGCAGGTCGTATTCGGTGGGCCGGCCGGGGTTGCGCGCCCAGGCGGGCAGATCCGCGGCGTCGATGGTGCTGGCGTTCGGCGGCGGCGCGACCAGCAGCGTCGCGCCCTGGGCGGCGAGCGCGGCGCGCAGGGCGGCGAGCATGTCGGCAGCGGCGAGCACGCCGGCGCGATCCAGCCTGAGGCCCGCGCTCTGCTCGATCATGGCGTTCTCGCGCAGGAACGGCCGGCCGGTGGGGCCGATCAGCACGTCGGCGTTGCCGATGCCGAGCAGGCCATGCACGAGGCGCGCATGGGCGCCGATCAGCGCCCGCCGCAGCCCGAAATGGTCGCGCAGCCAGGCGTCGGTCTGCGCCAGCAGGTGGGTCCACCCATCGCGCCCCGGCGGTGCCGCGAGCGGGCGCAGCTCCTCGGCGGACATGCCGCGCGTCGCGGGGGCGACGAACTGCGCCAGCAGCGGCACCGCCAGCAGCGCCAGCGCGAGCGGGAACAGCAGGCGGCGTGGCGTCATTTCACCTGCGCGACGCGCAGCGCATTGGTGCTGCCGGCGACGCCGAACGGGATGCCGGCGATCACGATGATCGACTGGCCATGCGCGGCAAATCCTTCCTGCATGGCGACGCGCGTGGCGCGGGCGACGGTTTCGGTCATCGTGTGGGTCTGCGGCGTCACCACCGGATGCACGCCCCACACCGCCGTCAGCCGCCGGCCCGTGGTCTCTGACGGCGTCAGCCCGATCACCGGCGCTTCCGGCCGCTCGCGCGCGGCGCGCAGGGCGGTGCTGCCGGAATCGGTGAAGGCGCAGATGGCGACTGCCCCGACCGTGTGCGCCACCTGCCGCGCCGCCGCCGCGATGGCGTCCTGCATGGAGCGGTCGGGCGCCGGGCGCGAGGCCTCGACGATGGCGCGCCAGCCCGGATCCTGCTCCACCCGCGCGACAATGCGGTCCATGATGTTCACCGCCTCAGATC